>CAJWFY010000131.1 GCA_913031655.1 uncultured Flavobacteriaceae bacterium | reverse complement strand
GTTTTTTATTTCCAACCTGTTTTATCAAAAATACGAATAGCTTCTCCTCTAAATTCACCCAACGCATTAAGGTCGAGTGAGTCTCTTTTAAAAGATCCCCAAGATTGTACTATTTCTGATGGTTTAATATTGGGGTTAGCAGCATACTCATAGCTGTTTTGAACATATGTATTTTGCGCTACGTCACTAGTTAAATACTCAATTAATTTAATAGCATTAGCTTTATTTGGGGAGTTCTTAATTAAGCCTATTCCCGAAACATTTATATGACTTCCTCTTTGACCTTCTCCTTGATTTGGAAAAAATACAGAAACTGACTTGCCAGCATTTAACTCCTCCTCCTTTTCAGAGGATAGAAGAAGTCCAATGTAATACGAATTTACAATGGCTATATCACCTTGACCAGCCGCTATTGCTTTTACTTGATCACGATCGCTTCCTTTTGGATCTCTTGCAAAATTACCAACAAGTCCTTTGGACCAACCAAGAGTTTTATCATATCCTAGATTAGCAACTAAAGAAGACATTAAGGCTTGATTATAAGCATTTGAAGAAGATCTTACTAAGATTTTATTTTTCCACTTTTCATTTACTAAATCTTCATAAGTACTCAATTCACTTTTACTAACTCTTTCATTACTGTAAACAAGAACTCGTGCTCTATAAGTAATAGGAACCCAAAAACCATTCTTATCTTTTAAGTCATCAAAAATGTTATTATCGATTGTTGAATTAGAAACTTTTTGAAGTAAATCTAGTTCTGCTGCTTTCTGAAGTTTTCCTGCATCAACAGTGATAAATAAATCAGCTGGACTATTTTCCCCTTCATTCTTTAACCTTTCTATTAATTCATCAGCATTAGCTTTAATGACATTTACTTTAATCCCTGTTAGTTTAGTAAAGTTTTCATATTGTAACTTATCTACTGAATAATGTCTCTGACTGTAAAGATTAACTTCATTTGATTCTTTTTTATTATCAGCACAACTAATTGTTATTAAGCATATTAAAAGTATATAAAATTTATTTTTCATGTTAGTTATTTAGATTGATTCTAAACTGAAAGATAGAGAAACAATTATATATAAAAAAGAAAAAAAACAATAAAAAAAAGTCACAACTTTTTAAAGAAATGACTTTTATTTTTCAAATAATAAATGAGAAAAAAAATAATAATTAATATTTTTCTTTCTTGCAATTCTGTAAATATAGTGTTATTTTTATTTATTCTAAATAAGAATAAGTATAAAACATATAAATGAAAAAAATAGAAATAATAAAAAATATTGTTGAAAAATCTGACATCAAAAAACAAGATATTACATATGTAATTGAAAGCTTTATGACAGAAATCAAAGATTCATTAATAAAAGGAGAAAATATTTATTTAAGGGGATTTGGAAGCTTTGTAGTGAAAGAAAGGAAAGAAAAAAAAGCTAGACTCATAAGGAAAAAGGAAACAATTACAGTACCAGCTCACAAAATACCAACTTTTAAAGTATGTAAAAGTTTGAAGAATGAAGTTTCAAAAAACAATCCTTGTTAAAAAACAATTTTAGTTATGTGTAGTGATAGTATTAAAATAATAAAAAGAACTAAAAATGGAATTATTAGACAATGTATTGGATGTGAAAAATTTAATTTAACATTCAACAATATTTTTTTAGAATTATCGGAAAGTGAGCTTAAGAATTTTAAAATTTTTATAGATACAACAGACATTGAATATTGGGAAAACGAATATGGTGTAATTCATGCTAAAACAATACCTATACCAACTAATCAAAATAATCTAATTTTAGTTTTCGACAGAATGGAGTTTGAAGAATTTAAAAGGTTATTAGATTTTAAAAGTAAACATGAATTCAAATCATTAACATCCAATGAGATATCAATAAAATTCAGTAACAATTAAATTATTAAGAAATTTAAAAAACTAGATGACTTAAAAATAGTTTCCTAAATTTTAAATTGAATTGTTAAATAGACAGATCTTGGTTCTGAGGGTATAATACCTGGTCCCGGATATCCTGTTGCTCTTCTAGTGAAATAACGAGAATTTAAAAGATTATTCAGACCAGTTTCAATTTTAAACTTATCAAAAAAGTAAGAAGCAGAAAAATCTAATATTTCATATGATGGAATCGCCCCTATTACTCCACTTAAACCACTATTAACAGCATTAGAAGCATCTGTAAATTGACTAGATAGATAAGTATACTGGATGTTTAACATTAAATCTTTGTAACCAAATCTAAAACCAGACTTCAAGTTTAGTTCAGGAACAAATTCCACTTTTTTCCCTTCAACTCCTGGCTCATCAGATTTAGTATATTCAGAATTTATAAAGGAAGAGTTAATGAAATAATTAAAAATATAATCATTGTTCTTTATAAAAATATCATTTAAATCAAAATCTATAATAGATTCTAAACCATACATCACAGCATTACCTACATTTCCTTTTTCACTTTTCACACTTCCGTCCTTAGAAGCCTTTTGAACAAAGCCAATTCTATCATTATAAAACAAACTAAAAAGTCCAATATCGTATGAGAATTTTTTAAAATAATTACCCCTTAAACCCAAATCAAAAGTAAATCCATTTTCATCTGAAATATCAGGATTTATAGAATAAGCAGGATTTGAAATACTTATATCGGCGAATGTAACCGATCGATAGTTTTCAGAAACATTTCCATAGAATTCAATAGACTTTGAAGCTTTATAGCTAATCCCTAAACCAAAAAGAAAAAAATTTCTTTTTCTGATTTCGCTGTCATCAATAGTGTTATTTAATATAACATTTCCTGCGCCATCTAAATTTATTTTTTTATAAAAACCATCACTTTCAGTCTTAATATATTCAAATCTAAAGCCTGGGGTCAAAGAAAATTTATCAGAAAAATAAAATATATTTTCTCCAAATAATGAATAATTTAAATTTGGATAATTGTACTTGGATTGACTGTAATAATTAGGAAAATCAACTAAATTAAATTCAAAATCAGCATCAGACTTAGAAGAACCAGGACCTTGTTGACTGTCATTGTTAGATTTATAAAACTTAACACCAACTAAAAATACATTTTTTTTGTTCTTAAAATTATATTTATGTAAAAAGCGAGATTCAAAACCAAAATTTTGAAATGCACCTTTAATTAAATCTCTTTCGTTATTAGAATCAATTTGATCTACCCTATTGCTTCTAAATCCTAATGCATTTCTACTAGCGTTTAATCCAAATAAGTTTAAACTAAAATTACTATTTAAATTAAATTGATGCTTAAATTTTAAATTATACAAAAACCAATTTAAACCAAACCAATTTCTTGACCTATTGCTTTGAAACGGATTGGATTTAAACATTTTATCAGATAAACCACCTGCTTGATGGGCTAGATATTTTAAATAAGTAATTTCAGAGCTTAAGCTTGTCTTGGCATTAAACTGATATCTAATATTTAAAAATGTGTTAACAGATTCAAAATCAGAATTAGGTCTAAACCCATTTCCTTTTTTATAATTTATAAATGAATAGTAACTCAACTTTTTTGATGTTCCACTAAAACTTGTAAAGTTTGTAAACAGAGAGTTACTTCCAAAAGTATTTCTTGATATTAACTCAAAAGGTTTATCAACAGGATCATTTAAAATAAAGTTTACTAATCCGCCAAATTGAGTTCCATATTGAAGCGAGGCAGCTCCCCTAACAATTTGAATTTCTTTTAGTGCTTCTGCAGGTGGAGTATAGTAACTCTCGGGGTATCCTAATGCATCTGCACTTATATCATAGCCATTTTGTCTAGTATTGAAGTTAGCAGTTCTGTTAGGGTCAAGTCCTCTTCCTCCAATATTCAATTGTAATCCCGCATCGTCATTTTGATATATATTTAAACCTGCTATTTGACTATAGATCTGTCTAGAATTATTAGAGGCTAAATTAGCCATTGACAAATCCATTGAAATTACTTCAGATTTTTTACCAGCAAAAATA
>CAJWFY010000130.1 GCA_913031655.1 uncultured Flavobacteriaceae bacterium | reverse complement strand
TGTTATTGGGGTTCAGATTTGAATTTAAAAAAAGGTGATGCTTTTAACTTAAATCAAAAAATATATAAAAGGTTTTATCAATTTAAAGATTTTCAATTTGTTGCTTTAATCACTAATGACCAAGAAGATCAGGTAGGTTTTTTAGAAGAAGAATTATCCAAAGGGGCCGGTACTGACCTAATTAATTGGAAGTTTATGAAAGGTTCATCAAAAGATATTGAAAAGCATTTTAAAAGCTTAAAAACAACACTTAATTTAGACGCTAAGTATAGTACTCCTTACGTTTTTATAATTGATAAAAACAGTGATTTAAGAGGGCGAGATGATGATGAAGATACTGGAACGCTGTTTGGTTATAACGCCGAATCAGTAGCTGAAATAAATAATAAAATGGAAGATGATATTAAGGTTATTTTAGCAGAATATCGATTAGCACTAAAAAAGTACTCTGTTAGATAGATTATCATGAAAAAATATTACTTATTAATTCTGTCTTTTATTTTGATTGTAATTGCTGTAAGACTATTTCCAGTAATTATCGACAGAGTTAAAAGTTCTAAAATTATTGAAAACAACAGATCCACTGATCCAGACCCATTAACTTATATTTCCATTAACGGAGAAGCAAAAAAAGTTCCATCATTTCTAATGACAAATCAAGATAATTTGATCATTAGCAATGAAGATTTTAATAATAAAGTATATGTGGTTGAGTTTTTTTTTACCACATGTCCCAGTATTTGTCCTATCATGAATAAAAATATGAAACGACTAGAAAACAGATTTGGAGATAGAGCGGATTTTGGTATAGCTTCTTTTACCATTGATCCAGATCATGACACTCCAAAAGTTTTAAAACAGTATGCTGAACTGTATGATGTTTTTTCTAAAAATTGGCATTTTTTAACCTCAGATAAGAAGTCTGTTTTTGAATTATCTAATAAAGGCTTTAATATTTTTTCATCTATTAATCCAGAAGTTGCTGGAGGTTTTGAGCATCAGGGATATTTTGCCTTAATAGACAAAAAGGGATACATTAGATCTAGATTAGATTCATATGGAAATCCAATTGTTTATTATCTTGGAATTGATCAAGAAAACTCAGAATTTCCAGAAGGAACAGATATGCTTATGGAGGATATCCCAAAACTATTGAAAGAATAATATTATGGAAAAAAATAAACAGACTATTGCGCCTTCTTTAAAATATAAAAAGTGGATTATTCTTTTATCTGTAGCTATTCCTGTGGCAGTTGCAATTTTATTTGGTATCAGAATACCTAATGTAGCTCCTCTAACTTTTTTACCCCCTATTTATGCATCAATTAACGGTATAACTGCAATTTTATTAATCTTTGCACTAGTATCAATAAAACAAAAAAATATTATTTTACATGAAAGGTTGATGAAGTCTGCTATAGCCTTATCCGTTGTTTTTTTAGGAATGTATGTAGCCTATCATATGACATCGAATTCAACTCCGTATGGAGGAGAGGGGCTTATCCGAAATATTTATTTTTTCATACTAATAACTCATATTATACTTTCTATTGGAATCATTCCTATGGTTTTAATTACCTATGTAAGAGCTATTTCAAAACTTTTTAAAGACCACAAAAAAATTGCAAGAATTACATATCCAATATGGCTATATATAGCCGTGACGGGGGTAGTAGTTTACTTAATGATTTCTCCCTATTATGTCAAATAAAACTATAAAAACTCTATTTTTATTTGGATTAACTTTAATATTATTTATTGATCCTGTAAATGCTCAATGTTCAATGTGTAGAGCTGTCTTGGAATCAGAGGAAGGACAACAAACAGCTAAGGGAATAAATAATGGAATTATCTATTTGATGGCAATCCCTTATATATTGGTTGCTTTAGTTGGATGGAGAATTTTCAAAATATATAAAAGTTAATTTTTTTACTGAGATTTTTCAATATAGCTAGTTCTATGAATTACTTTATTGGGTTTATGTCCTTTATTAGTGACTGTTTGCATAATATATTATAATATTAAAAGTGAAAAATATATCTGGAAATGCACAAGGCTTAAAACTTGAGCTAATAAACCAATCAGAAATAATTCCTGTATCTAGAAATTATATACCCATTATCAAGCAATTTATTCTATAGAATTCGTAATTATTTCATACTTCGATACATCTAATACTAGCTTAGACAATATTTAGCTTGACGTTTAAAACATTACTTTGACATTCAGCACATTTTCCAATTTAGTATTGAAAACGCGACTACTTTTGGAAAATGAAAAACTTTAAACACATACTTATTATTCTATTTCTTTTGGGCTCTGGAACTAAAATTCAAGCACAATATTTTATAGGATTTTATACAGATAAATATGATTCAGATATACAAAATGATGGAGCAGAAATAGGGTCTGACAATCTTACAAAAAAAATCCATAAAGAAATACAAGTAAGCAAAGACGCACTTATTGAAATCGATAATTCCTATGGTGATTTAAACATTACCAGTTGGGATCAAGACAAAGTGGTAATCGATGTTTTGATAACTGTAAAAGGGGAAAATTCAAAAAAAACTCAAAAAGAGTTAAACAATATTGATGTGTCTTTTTTATTAAGTCCAGAAAAAGTAATGGCCGAAACAAAAATTGACATGGGATGGAGTTTTGGATGGTTTTACTTTGGTTATGGTTCTTTTAATTCAGAAAAATACAGAATCGATTACAACATCAAACTCCCAAAAACAAGCTCTGTAAACCTTACAAATGATTATGGAACCATTCGACTAAACAGTTTGGAGGGAAAGGCAAATATAAGTTGTGATTATGGTCAATTAATTATAGGTGAATTAATGGCGGATAATAATATTTTAGAATTTCACAATACCTCAAATTCTTCTATAGAATATATTAAGGGGGGAACTATAAAGGCAGATTTCTCTGGTTTTACTTTAGAGAAAGCTGAAGATATATATTTAATTGCAGACTATACCAGTTCAAATATAGTGGAGGTAACAAATCTTAATTATAATTGTGACTATGGTAACATTACTATTGATAATGTTACCAATCTAGAAGGAGAAGGAGACTATATAACTCATCGTATTGGAAACGTTTCAGGATCATTAGAAATCGATGCAGATTATGGTTCAATAAAAATTGATCGAATAAAATCTTCCGCTAAAAATGTATGTATTGAAGCAGATTACACTGATATAATAATAGGTTATGAGAATGATTATAGCTTTAATTTTAATATAAACTTACAATATGGAAGTTTTAACGCAGATGATGAATTAACTATCAGAAAAACAGATGTTCAAAATAGCTCAAAAAAATATTTAGGATTCCACGGAACTGAAAACTCTGGCAATACCGTTAATATTAACTCTGATTATGGAGGAGTAAAACTAATTAAATACAAAAAATAATGAAACATCAATCTGTCATTCTACTCGCATTTTGCTTCTTAATATGCTATACTGGGATAGCTCAAATTAATAATATTTCTGAAGACGTAAAAAATAGCTATGATTTAACATTAAATATTACAAATATTAAATCTAAAGGAAATTTGATGATTTCGATAATGACAGATTCGTTAGCATATAGTTCTAATGCCTTTTCATCTAAAACAAAGTCATTTAAGGAAAATATTGATAAAAATAATTTCACTAAAATAATTAGCCTCCCAAAAGACAAATATCTAATTCAACTATATATAGATGAAAATTTAAATGATAAAATGGATTCTAATTTTTTAGGAATTCCAAAAGAGCAATATGGATTTTCATCCAAAGAAATAATACGATTTAGAAAGCCAAAATTTGATGAGGCATCATTTGATTTAAAAAATCATTTAACTATCGATATTACTTTACAATAATTAAATATTAATCAATAACTTTAGTCAAAATATCTCTATGTTAAGTTTTCTTGCAAAGAAATATCCATCACCAAGACCAGTTTTAAAAAGTTTGATTATCGCAGTATCATCCGGGCTTTTTATAGCACTGTTTTTACTCTACTTTGAGCCTTTTAACCTCCAT
>CAJWFY010000129.1 GCA_913031655.1 uncultured Flavobacteriaceae bacterium | reverse complement strand
TCAGAAGAACTTAAACTTCCAAAATCTAACTTATGGATTTATCCGAAAGATTTAGATCATGATACAGCTGTTTCTAATTACTTAGAAGATAATGACTCAGAGTTTCCGTTAGTTTATATCTCTTTTGCCTCTTCAAAAGATCCGTCTTGGCAATCTAGATATCCAAATAAAAGTACCATAGATATTATTACTTTACTTCCTTATGAAAGATTTTCTAAATGGGAAGGTACATCATGGATGAAAAGGGGAGAAGAATATGATCAGTTAAAAGAAAAAATAACTAATAGACTTTTAAATCATTTGTACGATCAGCTTCCACATTTAAAAGGTAAGATAGATTGCTATGAGTTATCAAGTCCTTTAACCACCAAAAATTTTGTTAATTATAATAAAGGAGAATTATACGGAATTGATCATACTCCAGCTCGATTTAGTCAAAAGTTTTTAAGACCTAAAACACCAATTAAAGGATTGTATCTAACGGGTCAAGACATTGTCTCTGCTGGAGTAGGTGGCGCACTTTTTTCTGGACTAATAACAGCCACAGCCATTACTAAAGTTGATTTTATGAAAAAGATATATAAATAAAATAACAGATACTAATCTGTATTATATAGGTAGATACAGTATTAATAAGGATTCCAATACAAAAAGAATTATAAAAGGAATTACTAAATAACCCATAACATCTCGAGCCTCAATCCTTGTTCCAGATCCCATCACTGGTAAAACAATTAATAAAAAGAAAGGCTGTAGCAAATTAGTCAAGGACTCTCCATAAGCCATTGACAAAGCAGTTCTTGAGATATAATTGTAGGCTTGATCTGGTGGAAGGTTAGCAGATAATTGTATAGCTGCTTCAATTAAACTAGGTCCGATTACAGCAAACTCTCCTCCTCCAGATGGAATAGCAAAATTAACTATACCACCAATTAAATATGAATAATATGGAAATGTTGAAATACTAGCATTAGAGGCTATCCAGCTCGAAAAGGCTTCTCCAAGACCTGTATATAATACAATCCCCATGATTCCTGCATAAAATGGAAACTGAAATATAATCCCATATACATTATTACTTGCTCTTTTCATTGATATAGCATATCTCTTAGGGGTTTGATGAAGAATCAGTCCTAACATGATAAAAATGAAAATCATTATGTTAAGATTCAAATCAAACCCATTTAAATTAAAATAATAAATCAAATAGGAGAGTCCCATTAAAAATATTGAAATTTGAAGAACTTTACTGTGATTTAATTTATCTGATAAATTATTCTCTTTAGACTTATAAATTAAAGCTTCTTCTTTTATACTAGTTTTAATATCTCGCTGACCTACAATAATTAAATCTTTTAGTTCTTTATTCTTACTGCTTTTAGGTATCAGTATAAATACGATTAGAGGAACAATAAATACATATATAAAAATGATTATAAAATTTAAACTTGACCCTAATGTCAAAGAAGTTGAAATAACTTGATCTAATACTCCTTGTTTTATTAAAAAATTATCCTGAGTGTTTAATAGTAGTGGAATTGAACTAGATAGTCCGGTAACCCAACTTGTAAATGATAAATAGGTACAAGCTATAAGAAAAGGATAATTTATTCCTTTAACTCTTAACGCTAATTCTCTAGCTAAGACAGCAACAATTATTACCATTCCCCAAGAAATCATAGAAAGTAATACACCTAATATTATAACTGTTAAATAAACTTGTAATGGACTAGATATTCTCTTAGATACTTTGCTAAGTAGTCTGTCAGTAGTTGAAGCTAAAGCTATACTGTATCCTGTCACTACAATAAGTGTGATTTGCATTCCAAACTCCAATAAACCCCAAAATCCTTTATACCAAGAATCCAGTATTTCTAAAATTGTAGATTCTACAAAAAGTATAGCAGACAGTCCAGTAATTAAAGTTAAAATCAATGCAAACACAAAAGAGTCTGGCATAGTTCTTTTAAACAAGTCAGTAAACTTTTCTCCAAATTTTTGTAACATATTGATATCTAAATTAAATAATAATATTGATTATAATTTAAAACTATTAATTTTGAAGTAATCAATAAATTTATATATGAGTCTTAAAGTTTCAATGAATTATGTTAATGACGATACTTTTGAAGTAGAAAACAACTCTAATAATAAGCTTTTAATAGATATGTGTGATCCAGAAAAGAAATTACACCTCTCTCCAATGGAGCTTTTATTATCTGCTTTAACAACTTGTGCTGCTGTTGAGATTGTTTCCATGATAAAAAAAAGAAAAAGAGATTTTAAAGATATTAAAGCAGAAACTATCGGCAATAGAGTTGATAATCCACCAATGTTTTTTAAGTCAATAAATGTTAAATATATTATTTACTCTTCTGACCTTACTGATAATGAAGCTGAAAGATACATTTCTCTTTCTTTAGATAAATACTGTTCAGTTGGAGCTACAATTAATGAAAAGACTGAAATCAATCACAGCTTTGAGATCATTAGAAAATAGAAATAATTATCTAAGTGTTTTATTCATAAAATCTATAGAAAATTCAAAAGACTTTTTTCTAGCGATAGGGTTTCCACCAATTTGAGCACCTCTAGAAGTACAAAATAAAAATCCTATTTTCTGTAGAAATGAGTTAGTCATTGGTATTTGTAAATAATTCATTAAAATATCTCCATTATCATTTAATTTGAAAAGGCAGTCTTTAAAACTGTAGGCATTCTTATCTATTTCAACGGGAGATTCTCTGTCAAACCCATGATGAGAGTCTTTGTAAACAGTAACATCGATATTAGCTTTGTTAGATAGTTTATTGACTAAGTCTACGCATGGTGGTGCTGGTGTCCAATCATCTATTTCACCAATAAGTATGTGAATAGGCGATTGAGTAAAACTTAAATTTTCTGGTTGAATAAAACAAGGAGGATAAAACGCAAGGTGAGAGGCAAAATTAAGATCTTTATTTATAGCATTCTTAAGTGGTAACCATCCTGTAAATAAAGCCACACCACCTCCAAGGCTCCAACCAGTAATTGAAACTTTATTCTTATTAATATTTGGATGTTCAGCAAGTTTTTCAAATGCTTTATAAGCATCTAGAACCATAGTTGAAATAGTTATTTGATTTTGAGTGCCAACAGTAGACTTAATATTTCTACTTTTAAAACTATTTAGTTCAAATGTAGCAAAGCCAGATTCATAATACATGTCTAAGTATTCATAATGATGACTTTTCCATCCTAAACTTCCAGCAACTCCAATAACTAAAGGATATTTTTTTAACGGATTTAAAGAGTCAAAAGGAACTTTTAATATTCCATGAACCATTTGACTTTCAACATCTTTAGCATTACTAATTATATCATTAAATGAATAAGGATTAGCACTTTCAAAAATAATTTTTTCAGTATTACTTTGAGAATAAGATGAGGATACTAAAAAAATGAACAAAATAATTATTGTTTTTTTCATAATATTTTAAATATATAATTTAATTATGATTTTATTATATTGTAGATATGATTTCTAACATTAATTTAAAGTTTTTACAAATACCATTGATTTTAATTTCTACAACTCTAATTATTTGTGGAGTAAGGTGGCTCACACATGATCAACCTTGGATTTTAGATCAAATAGCAAATGAAGAAAGATTAAACATGTCGTTTGATGAACTTTTTTTAATTAACGGAAATCAAACATTGTCTGCATATTTAACTCAGATTTATAGATTTTTAGGTTTATATGTCTTAGGAATTGGAGTTTTATTAATTTCTTTTAGCTCAAAGAAATTACTTCAGATTAGTATAGTCAGAAAAAGGGTCTTAACTGTGTTAGGAATTTTATTATTCAGCAATTTAATTCTTGCTTATGTATGGATACCGAGCTCACATTTTATATATGTAATTTGGAGCACTATTGTATTATATGGATTCTCTTTATATGTTAACAAAAAGCTTTAAAACTTTTTAAATTAAATCTTCTAAAGCGTATATTTTATATAATTTTAATTGAATCTTAATTAAAGTGATTCATGGATTCTATACTGAACAAGACCATATCTTTATCATCTTACGGAATTAAATCAAGTAAAATTTTTTATCAACTATCTCCAGAAAA
>CAJWFY010000128.1 GCA_913031655.1 uncultured Flavobacteriaceae bacterium | reverse complement strand
CATAATTTATTATTTCTCTATGTGAACAACTCTTTGAGGAAAAGGAATTTGGATATTTAATTCTTTGAATTTTTTATAAACTAAAAACCTAATATCACTTTCAATTAAATTAACTCTAAATCCATTATTATATGTAAATATTAATTGAAAATCTAGAGAACTATCTCCAAAATCTTTAAAAATAACATGTG
Organism: uncultured Flavobacteriaceae bacterium; assembly: GCA_913031655.1. Classification (GTDB taxonomy): domain Bacteria; phylum Bacteroidota; class Bacteroidia; order Flavobacteriales; family Flavobacteriaceae; genus MAG-121220-bin8. The sequence goes on along the minus strand of CAJWFY010000128.1, from coordinate 4,021 downwards.
GAGTAGGGTTTTTCATTAGGTGAATGTGAGAGTCAGCAATATCTAAAAGTGTTTTTTTAACTAATTCAACATCAGAGTCATAAGAAACCCCAACAGAAATACTTCCTCTTACTACAGTCCCATTTTCTGTCCAATTAAATAAGGTTGAAGTTAAATATTTATGGTTAGGTATTATCAGTACTTTATTGTCAAAAGTTACAGCTCTAGTGGTTCTGATTTTAATATTTTCTACCCTTCCAACTTTACCATCTATTTCAATAATATCTCCAACATGAACTGTTTGATCAGCTAAAATTAAAATTCCTGAAATAATGTCTTGAAAAAATGTTTGAAGAGCTAATCCAACACCAACTAATAAAGCTGCTGAGGCAGCAAAAATACCTGTTAGATTAATTCCAAAATTTTGAAATGTAATTGAAGCAACTATTATATAAACAAAGTAATTTAAAAATGTAAAAACAGATTTAAATTTCAGTTTCCTTTCTTCGTCAAGTTTCTTTGTAGCTATCTTTTTAACAACCTTTAAAAAAAGATAAGTAGTAATAAAAATAGTTGTAACAAGTAAAATTGTTACTATAGAGAATTTAATATTATCTGTTATAAAAAATTCTTTATTAATGAATTCTAAAAACTTCTTCATCTGTAAATATTTCCTTAAATATAATCAAATTGAAGGTAACAATTAAGAGTGAAAATATAAAAATATGTTAATCTAATGGAGTCCTATGAAAACATGTCTTTAACCTTTTCAAAAAATGATTTTTCTCCTTTTTCTGGCGAGGGAGTGAAGTTTTCATTCTCAATCATTTTTTCAAAAAATGATTTTTGTTCTTTATTTAAAATTTTTGGAGTCCAGACATTTATATGTACAAGTAAGTCTCCTGCACTGTAAGAGTTTATACTAGTTAAACCCTTCCCTCTTAATCTTAAAATTTTTCCAGACTGAATTCCTGATTCAAGCTTAATCCTAACACTTCCTGTTACAGTTTCTACTTCTTTGGATATCCCTAAAACAGCATCTGAAATACTTATATACAAATCATAGTGTAAATTATCTCCTTCCCTTTTTAGGGTTGGATGTTCATTTTCTTTAATAAGAACTATTAGATCTCCAGGAATTCCATTTCCTGCAGAATCATTTCCTTTACCAGTAACTTTCAATTGCATACCGTCTTCAACTCCTGCAGGAATCTTAACTAATACAGTTTGTTCAGAAATAATTAAACCATTTGAATCTGAATTTAAAGGTTTAGAAGACACTGATTGACCTGAACCACTACAGTTTGGACATGTACTAGCCGATTGCATTCTTCCTAAAATAGTATTGGTAATCCTAGTTACTTGACCAGAACCATCACATGAAGAACAATTTTTATAAGTAACTCCTTCAGCTTTAATTTTTCTTTTTACTTTAATTTTTTTCTCAACTCCAAGTACAATCTCCTTAAGCTCAAGACTTACCTTAATTCTTAAATTACTCCCCTTGGATCTTCTTTGTCCTCCACCACCAAAACCTCCGAAACCTCCACCACTAAAACCACTTCCAAAAATATCTCCAAACTGACTAAATATATCGTCCATATTCATTCCTCCACCAAAACCACCACCACCGCCGCTACCATCAAAAGCAGAATGACCAAACTGATCGTACTTAGCGCGTTTTTCTTTATTACCTAAAACTTCATAAGCTTCTGCAGCTTTTTTAAAACTTTCTTCAGCAGCTGAATTTCCTGGGTTTTTGTCAGGATGATATTGAATGGCTTTTTTTCTGTAAGCCTTTTTAATTTCACTTTCAGAAGCAGATTTACTAACTCCTAAAACATCATAATAATCTTCTTTCATAAAGTTTTTTTAATTCCCTACTACTACTTTAGGGTATCTAATTATTTTATCTCCTAACTTATATCCACTTTCTACTACATCTATAATTTTACCTTTCATTTTTTTATCATCTACAGGAAGTTGAGTAATAGCTTCGTGAAGCTCTGCATCAAAATCTTCACCTTTATCAACTTTAATTAAAATTAAACCTTGAGATTTTAAGGTGCTAGAAAATTTATTTTGAATTAATGTAAACCCTTCAACTAGCCCCTTTTCTTTTGATTTATCAAATTCATCTGAAGCTCTATTTAAATCATCTAATACTGGTAAAAGAGCTGTCATTAATTCTTGCGAAGCAGTTTTATATAAATCAAGTCTTTCTTTTGTAGTCCTTTTCTTATAGTTTTCAAATTCTGCAAAAAGTCTTAAAAACTTATCTTTTTCTTCGTTTATAGAAATTTCTAAATTTTGAATCTGAACTTTTAAAGTAGGTTTTTTTATTGATTTTGAATCACTCATCTTTTCATTTTTTTAGAATATTTGCAAAAGTACTGCCAATTTTGTAAAAATGTCAAAATGTCATTAAATTATTTCAATAAATCTTCCAGAGCTGAGTTAAGATCCTTAAATTCATATTTAAACCCTTCTTTGATAATTTTTTCACAACTAACTTTTTGACTAAAAATCAATAGCTCAGACATCTTTCCAGTAAGCATTTTAACAAGCTTTAAAGGGATGGATGGCAAAATAATACGTCTATTAAGTTTATCGGATAATTCTAACATAAAATTCTTACTATTGACTGGATTTGGGGCTACTAAATTATAAATACCGTTACTGTTTTTGTCAACTAAAAATAATATGGCACTAACTACATCGTAAATATGAATCCAAGAGTAAATATTTAAACCTTTACCAAACCAAGTTCCTGCAAAAAACTTAGATGACATTACTATTGGTTTCAAAAACCCTGCTTTTAAAGACAACACTAAACCAATTCTAATTTTAACAACATTAATATTTGAACTATTAAAGACATCACATGCATTCTCCCATTTAATCACAGTATCCGCTAAAAATGAATTAGAAAAGTCTTTTGATTTTTCATCATGATTGATGTTTGAATCTGATTTATATAATCCAATTGCCGAAGCACAAATAAATTGTTTAACTCTACAATCCTTGTTGTTTAAAATAGCTTTATTTAATAACTCAATTGACCTTACTCTACTCTGTAAAATAGATTTTTTTGCTTTTCTAGTCCAAAGTTGTGCTATAGGAGAACCTGCCAGATTAATAACAACATCAACTCCACTAACACAATTTTCATCTATAATATCTGATTCTGGATTCCAGTAAAAAATGTTAAAATAATCGTTAGATTGATTTAAATTCTTATTAGTAGTCAAAATATTCACCTCATGTTTTCTGTCAGAAATAACATTCAACAATCTTTTTCCAATTAATCCTGTTGCACCTGCAATTAAAAATCTCATTATTAATATTAAAATTAATTATAACAAAGTTAATTTGTAATTTTACTAATAACAATTGTTTACTATGAAAATTCAAAAAATAGAAAAATCTAATATATCAAATATTGATTTTGATAATTTAACTTTTGGCGGAGTTTTTACCGATCATATGTTTGTATGTTCATTTAAAAAAGGGGAATGGACTAATCCCGAAATAAAACCATATCAACCAATTTCAATTAGTCCATCTGCTCGAGTTTTTCATTATGGGCAAGCTTGTTTTGAAGGAATGAAAGCTTATAAAGATCAAAATGATAAAATCTGGTTATTTAGACCAAAAGATAATCACGATAGAATAGTTAAATCATCTAAAAGATTAGCTATGCCAGTTATTCCTGAAGAAATATTTATGGAGGGTTTAACTAAGCTTATAGGGTTGGATAAAGATTGGGTTAAGCCTGGAGTTGGAAATTCACTTTACATAAGACCGTTTATTTTTGCTGATCAAGCGAGTATTATTGCTACTGAATCCGACGAATACAAGTTTATGATAATTTGTGCTCCAGCAAACACATATTACAACGGAGATGTTAAAGTTAAAATTGAAAAATCTTTTAGTAGAGCCTCTAAAGGCGGGGTTGGATATGCTAAAGCAGCAGGAAATTATGCAGCTCAATTTTACCCAACAATTTTAGCAAGAAAAGAAGGTTTTCAACAAATCATTT
>CAJWFY010000127.1 GCA_913031655.1 uncultured Flavobacteriaceae bacterium | reverse complement strand
GGAATAGGAAAAACTTCGTGTTTTCCAGCAACAAAACCTGAAATTTTAGATGCCGCTTCACCAGTTCTAACTAAATCAAAAAATCTTTGACCTTCCATAGCTAGTTCTAATCTTCTTTCATCCCAAATCTCACTAGTTAAAGTAGCTCCAGTTGCAGAAGATGCTTGTGAATCATTTCCAAATGCTCTAGCTCTAACTTGATTTAAATAGTTTTGAGCTTTTGTATCATCTGGGCTAGATTTTCTATTATTAGCTTCAGATGCCATCAAAAGAACATCAGCATATCTAATAGCTCTATAGTTAGTTTCATAATTTAACTCTTGCTGAGAAGCACTTGCTCCAGCTCTTGGAATATACTTATGATTAAAGTAGCCTGTATGTTCGTAACCATTTGTGTATTCTGCTCCAGTAGCAGTTGCCCATGCAGCTATATCAAGTACGGCTGTTTTTTTTCTTTTATCTCCGACCGTATACGCATCAAAAAGGTCTTTTGAAGGAAGATTAAAACTCCATCCTTGAGCATAAACGGTGCCATTATATCCTCTAATTCCATGGTGGATAATTCCGAAGCTTCCTTCAGATCCTTGAGGGAAACCCCAGTCCCACCAATTTGAATTTTTTGAATGCTGTACTTCAAAAACTGATTCAGCCCCATTTTCTCCGGATGTTAAAAATACATCTTGGGGATTTGCAGGTAGTGAATAAAGGCCAACTAAAGGCTCTAATATACTCGCAGCTTGATCGAATTTATTTTGATATAGATATACTTTCCCAAGTAAAGCGTGAGCAGTAAAAGAAGTTGCTCTTCCGTCTGCACTTTTCGCAGCAGGAAGCGCAGTAATTGCGGCCTTAAGGTCAGCTTCGATTTGAGCATAAACATCTACTTTAGGAGATCTTGATAAAGTTCCTGAATCTCCAGCTGTTAGTCTAGAAGTTGTAAACAAAGGAACATCTCCAAAAATTTTAACTAATTCAAAGTAGTAATAAGCTCTTAAAAATTGAACTTCTCCAAAAAGTTCTGCTTTTCTAGAAAATTCTAATTTACCTTTATTTTCTACCAAGTAATTAGCTCTATTGATTCCTTCATACATCCATTTCCAAGTTGAAGTTAATTGATCATTAACCGGGTCATGAATCATATCATCAATTTTTTGTAATCCTACTACATCGGTAGCACTTTCTCCTCCACATAATGAGTTATCAGAAGCTATATCTCCAATCATTACACTATAAATATTCCACTGAAGGACATCATAAGTTCCGATTAAAGCTGCTTCGAAGTCAGCAGTAGTTTTAAAATAATCACCTGCAACAATAGTGTATGATTCAGATGCTTCGTAGTCAACATAATCTTCACAGCTAAATAAGCTTAATGAAAGGACGACTAATAAAATGTTATTAAAAATTTTGTTTTTCATGTGATATATTTTTTAAAATTTAATATTTAAACCAAGTGAAATAATTCTTGGAGATGGATATGTTCCTCTGTCTATTCCTGTATCTAGGACTGGACTTCCACCATTTGAAATTTCAGGATCATATCCTGTATAATCAGTGAATGTGAAGGCATTTTTAGCAAGAGCATAAACTCTTAAGCTAGTAAAAGGAGAAGTCTCAGATAAAGGAAAGTTATATCCTAACTGAATGTTTTTGATTTTAACAAAACTTCCATCTTCTACATACCTGTCAGAAGCTCTACTGTTGTTATTAGCATCAATAAAAGAATATCTAGGTTCAGTATTACTTGTACCCTCTCCAGTCCATCTGTTTAAAACTGACGCAAATTTGTTCGTGTAATTTAATCCTCTTTCATATCCTCTAAAAATATCATTTCCTACAGATGCATAAGTAAATACTGATAAATCAAAATCTGAAACAGTTAAAGCAAAGTTCCAGCCTAAAGTAAAGTCTGGAAATGGATCTCCAATTTTAGTTCTATCCTCAGCATCGATTTTATTATTACCGTCTACATCAACAAATTTAATATCTCCAGGTTGTGCATTTGGTTGAGTAGCCCACGCATCAATATCAGTCTGGTTTTGAAAGATACCAGCAGTTTTATAACCCCAGAATATTCCTGGAGATTCACCTTGCCTAAATTGTGTTAATTGTGTAAAAGGAATTCCATAACCACTTCCCCATATATATTTATCTCCATTATTAATTTCTTTTACTAAATTTTCAGCAGTAGTGAAATTAAACGTAGAGCTGAAACTTACATTTTTAGCAATTTCATCACCATATGATAAACTAATTTCATATCCTTTAGTTTCTGTCTTTCCAATATTAGCAACTGGATAACTAGGGATACCTAAATAAAGAGATAATGTTGGACTAAATAATAAGTCATCTACTGTCTTAATAAAGTAGTCAGTTGTAAATTTTAATTTAGAATCAAACATTCTTAAATCAAGTCCAATATTTGTCTGTGTTTGATTTTCCCATGAAACATCATTATTAGGAATTCCTAATAATGTAGAACCTGGATAGATAGTTTCTCCAAATGTATATTTAGGGAAAGTTGAAATAGTTCCAAACTGCGGAGATGCATTATCATTTCCAACAGTTCCGTAACTAGCTCTTACTTTTAAAAAGTTAATAGCTTGAGAATTGAAAAAATCTTCATTTGACGCTACCCATCCAAATGATGCAGAAGGGAAAACAGCAAACTTATTGTTCTTACCAAAACTAGTAGAACCATCTCTTCTTACGGTAATAGAAGCTAAATATTTTTCTTGAAAGTCATATTCAACTCTTCCCATTAAGGAAACACTTCTATTAACACTTTGCGAAGATCCAGTACTTTGATATTCAATTCCACCAGCAGCAGAACTTAAATCCGCATAAGTCCAAGAATTGAAAGGAACATCTACGTTACTTCCACTAAGACGGTTGTTAGTTCCTTTTCCAATAGTAAATCCAGCAAAAACATTGAAGTTATGCTCATCATTTAAACTAAAATCATAGTTACCAAAAAGTTCATATGAATAGTTAAACCAATTTTGTTTAGTTTCGGAAACTCTATTGTGATCATCTTTAGTTCTTGGAGATAAATCAGCATTAGCGTTAGTTCTGTTATGTCCAACTCCATAAAATTGAAGCGGTGTAAAACCTTTACTTTGTTGCCATATACTAGAGTATCCCAATCTAGAGGTGATTTTAAAATTATCCATTAATTGATATTGTAATTCAATTTTACCAATTAATTTATCTGTTTTATTTTCACTGTAGGAGTTAGAAACTCCAGCTAGTGGATTAATGATTTCCTGAGTAATTGTACTACTCATTCCATAAGCACCATCAACCATAGGGGAAACCATAGGGTCAAAATTCAATGCATTCCCTATTTGATTTCCACCAAGACCATTCCCTTTTAGATTAGAATATTTGGTGTGGACAATTGCTTTTAAATCATCTGACAAATCAGATGTGTAATTTAAAGTTAAAGTTGTTGCATCGAAAAAATCTTTTTCACCTCCAACTGCAACCCCTTCTTGAGAAGTATACCCAGCCGAAAGATAATAAGTAGACTTATTATCTCCACCAGAAGCAGAAAAATTAGTTGTAGAAATTGGTGCTGCACTAAATAATTCATTTTGCCAATTTGAGCCAACTCCTAAGCCTGAAAGATTAGGGAAAAGGATTGAGCCTCCTGAACTTACGCTTCCTTCATTAAGTATAGCTGCATATTGTGATGCATTTAAAACATCTATAAATTTATCAACTTCTTGCATTCCAAACGAAGTGTCTAAAGAAAACACAGTCTCTTGATTTTTCTTTCCAGATTTAGTAGTAATCACAATTACACCATTACCACCTCTAACTCCGTAAAGAGCAGTAGTAGAAGCATCTTTTAATACAGAAATACTTTCAATATTAGCAGGATTAATAGCATCCATGTCATATAAAGAAGAATTGATACCATCAATAACGACTAGGGGATCGGTTCCTGAAAAAGAAGTGATTCCTCTTATTAAAACAGATGGTTTTCCACCTGGAGATCCACTAGAAATAACATTAAGACCTGCCTGGCCTTGCAAAGCATCTTCAACTCTAAGTGGTTTAAGTTTTTCTACATATTCACCTGAAACAGTGGTAACGGCTCCAGAAATATTGGATGATTTTTGAGTACTATAACCAACTAAAATTATTTCATCTAAAGCATTGTCTGCAGATAATGTTACATTAAGTGTTGCAGAACTTGCAACTAGTGATTGAGAAGTGTATCCAACAAAACTAAACACAAGAGTGTCACCGTTTGTAGCATTAATTAAATAATTACCGTCAAAATCAGTTGAAACCCCATTTTGAGTTCCTTGAACTAAAAC
>CAJWFY010000126.1 GCA_913031655.1 uncultured Flavobacteriaceae bacterium | reverse complement strand
TTTTAGAAAGAATAGTAATTCCTCTTTCACGTTCCAAATCATTATTATCCAATAACAACTCTTTACGCTCTTTACGATCGTCTAAAATTTTTGCTTGATCTATAATTTTATCTACCAAGGTTGTTTTTCCGTGGTCAACGTGCGCTATGATTGCGATGTTTCTTATTGATTGCATCTGTAGTTTCTGTAATTTCGCGCAAATGTAAGGTCTTTTTAGATACTATAGGCAGGAAAGCCCCTTAACTTGATATTATTATTTAATTTAGCTCTAAATTTATTTCACTTATGATTGAAAAAATAAAAAACATAAAACACCTAAATTCAAATAATTTCTTTTTAATGGCTGGCCCTTGTGCAATTGAAGGAGAAGAAATGGCATTTGAAATAGCAGAAAAAATATTTGACATCAGCAATAGGCTAGAAATTCCTTTTATTTTTAAAGGGAGTTTTAAAAAAGCCAACAGAAGCAGAATTGATAGTTTTACAGGAATCGGAGATGAAAAAGCATTGAATATTTTAAAAAAAGTTGGTGAAAAACTTCAAATTCCAACTGTAACAGATATTCACGAAATAAAAGATGCTAATCTTGCTGCAAAGTATGTTGATATACTTCAAATACCAGCATTTCTTGTCAGACAAACTGATTTATTAGTAGCAGCAGCTAAAACTGGGAAACACATCAATTTAAAAAAAGGTCAATTTATGAGTCCAGAAAGCATGACTCATGCGGTGAAAAAAATTAAGGATTCTGGAAACAATAATGTTTTAATTACAGAAAGGGGAAGTATGTTTGGTTACCAAGATTTACTAGTTGATTTTAGAGGAATTCCAGTGATGAAGCAATACGCTCCAGTTGTTTTAGATGTGACTCATTCACTACAACAGCCAAATCAATCATCTGGTGTTACAGGGGGAAGACCTGAAATGATAGAAACAATAGCAAAGGCAGGGATTGCTACAGGATCTGATGGAATCTTCATAGAAACTCATTTTGATCCTAAAAATGCAAAAAGTGACGGAGCTAATATGCTTGAAATTAATAAGCTAGAAAGTCTTTTAGAAAAGCTAGTTATAATTAGAAAAGCAATTAACTTATTTAAATAAATCAAATTAATATATATTTGCGTTTGCAAATTTTTTGTTCTTTGAAAATAAATTGGGGTCGACTGGTTTTGACAGCGAGTCCGATTGAATGGTAAGCAGATCGAGCTCTGGGCTATAGCTCGTAAATATCCTAGTACCAAACTTTAAATGGCGAAAATAAATACGCTCTTGCAGCTTAATAACTGAATTATAGTAAGTTAAAGCCTTGTCCCGCTAGGCGGGAAAGTGAGATGTCTCAGAATAGCCCTTGTTGACGGCGATTCATGTTGAGACACCATCAAAGTCAACATAGAAACTCTAAGGCTTTGGTAGAGTTTTAAAATAAAAAAGCTAAGTAGTATTTGGGCAGTTTTCAGTCAGAATATTATCGAAAATTAAATGAAAACTATATCTGTAGAAAGCTATTTTGTCGCTTGTTTGGACGAGGGTTCGATTCCCTCCGACTCCACAAATACCCTTGTAAGTCATTGATTTACAGGGGTTTTTAATTTTGGTTGCCTGAATCGTTGCCTTTACTGCTTTTAACTATCACTAACTTAAAACAAAAAGTCAAAAAATCTCAATAATAATTATTAATTGGTATTACCCTACTCAAATAATATCAGTTTTCTATTGATGGGAGGTGTTTGTATAATGATGTATAATAGTGAGGTTCTGAGTGTCTGAAATAAAAGAAGAAGATATGCCTATGGTTTAAGCTATTTAATTGAGTGTCTTTTTATCCAATTAGATTGATGCTTAATAATCGTATCCCAAGGTAATCCATGACCAACATTTTCTAATTCAATTGTTTTTAAATTTTCCGATGAAGTTCCAATTAGTTTTTTCCAAGGTTTATAATTTTCTTCATGACCAAAAATTCCATCTTCTTTACCAACAATATGTAAAATCGGTGTTTTAATTCTTCTCACATAATAGTGCGCTTCAATTTCTTTTTTTGATTTTTGAATCATCAATCCACCAACACATAGCACAGCAGATTTAATTCTATCATCAATTGCTAATAAATAATTGGAGGTAGTTGAGCCCCAACTGTATCCAAAATAAGACATACTATCAAAATTAAAATCATTTCTAGATTCAATATAGTCAAGTGATTTTTTATAATCCTTCCCAATCTTTATTATAGTATTTTTATAATCTTCAGATTCGTTAGGCCAAAACGTATTTATTTTTTTTTCTCTACTAAATGTGTTATAATAAATCGGATGAATTATTGCGTAACCTTCATCTACAAGATGTTTAAGTCCGCTAAAACCTGGGAAACCAGAATCAGTATTATTTCCAATTGATCCTGCATTAGGATAAACTATAACGGGATCATATTTTCCTTTAAATTTATTTGAGAAAACGATATAACCGTGTAATTTTTCGTCACTTTCATAGGCAGTTTCTATCTCAAATTTTTGTGCAGTATATCCCTCTTGAAAATTATCTAAATTAATGGTTTTAGCCACTAAAGGTTCATTGTAATCAAATTGTGACTTATAAACTTCAAAGACTTCATCACTAATGTCATCTATTTTATCGAAGTCTCTTTGAAATTCAGGAATTACGTCATTATCAAGTTTAGACTGATTTATCGATAAGTTTTTTGATAATCTAATCCCATTCCCAATACTTCTATCAAAGGGAGACTGACTGTAATAGTTGTTGAACGTGTAAGGAGCTTCTTTAAAAGATCCTCCTAAAATAGAGTACTTGTCTTTATTCTCTCCATTTGGATTTAAAGTCCATTCTTTTACATTACCTCCAATGTTATTTAATCCATTGTAAGATCCATTTTTATTATCAACTTCCCTAGTTTGAGTTGAATTGTAATTACTCCCTCTGGTAACAGATAAATCAACAACAGACCAATTATCAGGAATTCCAGATGCATACAACCATTGATAAATATTTGGTAAAGATAACTTTGAAAATCGAGCAAAAGCTCTAGCTTCAAACCAACTAATTCCTGTTACTGGATGATTATCTAATCCTGTGGGATATTTTCCGAAAGACCAGTTTGAAGGTCCAAACTTATCGTATTTATCAACAAATAATTTTATAGAAGAATTGAAATCATAAATCTTATCTCCAACTTGAAATGGGAAATCCCAATATCTTTGATTTTCATATCCACCAGAGTCAACAAATTTTTGATATTCTTTATTTGAAACCTCATTATTAGAAATCGAAAACGAGTTTAATGTAATATCTTCAAAATTTACTCCCTGTAAAAACATCCAAGGATCACTTCCCAAAATTACTTTATGTCCAACGGGAACAGAAATTGTTTTGTCTGGAAATCTATAATTATGGTCATCACTCCTTTCTTTTATAAAGTCAATATTATTATATGTTAATTTTAATTTATGGGATGGCCATGTATTAGGAACTAAAAATGAGTCAATGGGGGTTTGCCCAATATAATTGTATATAGAATCCTCAGCATATTGCACACTTACATCTACTCCATTATTATCTGTTTTCAAATACGCATATCTGCTAGATTTTTCAAAATAATTTTTAATAATTTCGTTCTTTGGATTTTCTTCAAAAAGTGCTTTTGATTTTAAAAATGCTTTACCTATTTGACCACTATCATAAAGTTCAATAATTTCAGGTATTGCTTGATTTACAAGATTTGAATTACTATTTATTTTTTTAAAAAAATAAAGAAAAACCAAAAGAATTAATAAACTTAAAGCTATAGCAATAATTAATTTTAATCTTGGTTTTTTACTGATTGATTTATTTTTAGTTTTTAATTGTTTTTTCTTCACAAAATATATAACAACACTAATAATGAAAATAGCAAGTAATATTATTAAAATGATATTGAAATAAAGACTATCAATTTCATACCTATTAAAAAGCCAGTCTATCCCTTGAAGAATTCCAAATACTACTGCAACAAATCCTCCTGCTACCTGAACATATTTATTAGAACTATTTTCCATTAATATTTAATTATCTGGACATTGAAATAAAAATTGATAAAAATATATTATTCATTTTTTCTTGTTTGAGATTAATAATCTAATATAAAAAAACATTTTGATTTAAATGTTAGTTTAACCTACTTACGAGGATTGGAAATAGCTGAATTAAAAGAAGAAGATATGCCTATGGGATTGACAGATTATTCTGATTTTAAATAACTTAGTAATAAGAATTTTTCTATATTTTTAATATTCATAAACTTATATGATATTTCATTTTTTTGGTAAAACATACGGAACATCC
>CAJWFY010000125.1 GCA_913031655.1 uncultured Flavobacteriaceae bacterium | reverse complement strand
AATTGTTAAAGACTGGATAACAAGATACACTGGAGTAAAGATAGATTCTTTCGGATCTTTTATATTATTAACAAATTTTCAAAAGTATGTTGAGGAGTTTGCTTCTCTAAACAATGTTAAGGTGGATGGTTCGGAAAAAAACATGCCCTCATCAACCCATAATAATATAACTATAATAAATTTCGGCATGGGCAGTCCTAATGCAGCTACTGTAATGGATTTACTAGTTGCAATTAAACCAAAAGCAGTTTTGTTTTTAGGGAAATGTGGTGGGTTAAAAAAGAGAATTGCACTTGGAGACTTTGTTTTACCAATTGGCGCAATAAGAGGAGAAGGAACCTCTAACGACTACTTCCCAATAGAAGTTCCTGCGATGCCTTCTTTTTCTTTACAAAGAGCTATTTCTTCTGCCTTAAAATATCAAAAAGTAGACTATTGGACTGGAACAGTTTTTACTACCAACAGAAGAGTTTGGGAGTTTGACACGAAATTCAAAAATTATCTAAAAGAGGTCAGAGCTTACTCAATTGACATGGAAACTGCCACTCTTTTTACAGTAGGCTTTCACAATAGAATTCCTATAGGTGCTTTATTGCTGGTCACAGACCAACCAATGGTTCCAGAAGGAGTTAAAACAGAGGCAAAAGACGATATAAATTCTGCATTATTTGACAAAAAACACTTGCTAATTGGAATAGAAGCTTTGAAACAGATAATAAATAACGAAGATACTGTCAGACATTTGAAATTCTGATTTTTAAAAAGTCCTAAACAATTAATATCATGATTTATAATCTGTTTTATTTAAAAAAACATTTCGTTCTTATAAGTGCTTTAGCTCTTTTAATGAGTTTTAGTTTGAGTGGTCAAACAAAAAAAGAAAAAAGACAGCAAAAGATGTTTTTAAAAAAGCAAAAAAAAATAGAAAAATTAAAAAACCCGGAATGGTTAATAATTAAAGATAGTATAGGCTATTTTAAAGACGATAAAAGATCTTATACAGAAATGCCTTCAGTGACCACAAGCTCAGAAAGATTACAAAAAACTTATGCAACTGAAAGAAGTTCATTTAAAAACAGTAACGACTCTGAATCTAGATTTGGAAGTTATTTTTTAGAAAAAAAAATCATACAAGCTGTGCTTTTCAAAACAGAATTAAAAAACTTAACAATTGAGATTATAGCAACTTGTAACAATGGCAGTAACGCAGAGTCAAAACTATTTCTTTTTAAAAAAGAAATAGAAGCAATTAGAAAAAGTAATGATATTGATAATTTTTTAGCAGGAAAGTATAAAATCCCTTTTTTGGTAGAGCAAAACATATCAAACTCAATTAAGTCTCTCTGTTTTTAAAAACTTAACAGCATTACATTAACTATACATTATTGTTTTTTAAAGAAACAGCATTTTCAATATGTGTTTTTAAATCAACCCTTTTGAATACTCTGTGTTCTTATTTCTAGCTTTGTGTATAGTTTATTTATTTTTTAAATATTTTTTATTTATTGTATAATGCAGTTAAATATTAAGAATTAAAAAAATGAAAAAAATAGTTCTATTTTTTAGCATTATAATTATAATTTCTTGCTCAAAAGATCCAATCAAACATACACTATTCACTTCTTCATCTCCTGTTAATGGAGGGTCAGTTAGCCCGAACAAGGCAGAGTTTAATAATGGTGAATCCGCAGTTATTACAGCCATTGCTTCGTCAGAATATGTTTTTCAAAACTGGAAAGGAGCTTCAGGAACTGACGCGCAGACCAGTATTGTAATGGATATGGATAAATTGGTTGTAGCTAATTTTACTAAAAAAAAATATGCTCTCAACATTGATGTCGAAGGAGAGGGCTCAGTTAAAGAAACTTTAATAAAATCAGGAGCAGTAACAAACTATAATAGCGGGACAATTATTGAGCTTGAAGCTATTGCTTTAGAAGGATGGAAATTTTTGGAATGGCAAGGAGATATTACGGGAATTAAAAACCCATATATAATTACTTTAAATTCAAACAAACTCGTTAAATCAATTTTTAAAAAAAATGATTTAGGTGGTGGAGGAAGTGGAAATATGCCAAATAGTCCAATTGACTTTGAGTCTGGTGGTCACGGCGCTGGTTGGACTTGGACAGTGTTTGAGAATGATTCTAACCCACCCTTAGAAGTCGTTTCTAATCCAGATTCTTCAGGCTTAAACACTTCTTTAAAGGCTGCTAAAATAACCGCTCTAAAAGCTGGAGCCCCGTATGTGGGCTGTGAATCTAAACATGGATCTGACATAGGCTCTTTTAAGTTTGATTCAAACAATAGTATTGTTAAAATAATGGTTTATAAATCAGTGATTAGCGACGTTGGTTTAAAATTTGCTGAAGTAAGTGGAGAGGCACAGCCTGAGATAAAAGTAGCCAATACAAAAATTAACGAATGGGAAGAGTTAACATTTGACTTGTCGGGGAGCATAGGAAAGGGTATCACTGGCGAAATAGATCAAATAATTATTTTTCCTGACTTTAACACAAGGGCTACAGATAATACTATATATTTTGACAACATTACTTTTGGAAGTAATTGATTACTAGAGCTTAATCTCATATAATTGTTTGTAGTCTCTTGATTTATTTTAGTTCTTATAAAATGAACTGATCACCTTGTTGAGTTAGTTTCATTTTCTAAAGCGAATATAAAAACACTCTTTTCTTAGAAATGCCCAAAATAACTATATTCATATACGTCTATATAGAGTAATGAAAAATACATACCGTACTATTAATATAAAGTCAGAGCATTTACTAAAAGAAAAACAAAGCAAGTTTTTTGGCTATGCATTTCCTGTTTCAAACGTTGAAATGATTAAAAATGAGATAGAAAAACTTAAAAAATCTCACCACTCAGCGAGACACTTTTGTTATGCTTATCAAATTGGAATAACAAATGTAACTTACCGTTTAAATGACGACGGAGAACCTCGAAATAGTGCCGGGACTCCAATATACGGTCAAATACAATCGTTTGATCTTACAAATATCCTTATTGTTATAGTTCGCTATTTTGGAGGGACTAAGTTAGGAGTTGGAGGATTAGTCTCTGCGTATAAAGAATGTGCAAAACGAACTGTAGAAGCTGGTAAAATCATTACAAAAGAAATCATCATTCCAATTCAAATTAAATTCGATTACACTTTAATGAATAAAGTAATGCGAATCATAAAAGAATATAATCTTGAAATTGCTAATCAAGAAATGAATACAAATTGTGTTTTTGATATACTAACAACTAATAAAAACAATGAAGTAGTCTGCGCTCAATTCAAGCGACATTCCGGAATTGAATTAAAGTTGCTATAAAATTATTTCTTTTCTCCTTTTTTTGGCATCGGTCCCCTTAAGTGAATAACCAACCCATTTAAAAAATTACGTAAAATTTGATCTCCACATTCCATATACTTATCATGATCTTCATTTCTAAATAACGCGCCTAATTCCCCTTTGCTAACTTTAAAGTCTACTAAAGCACAAATCTCTACTATGTCTGTATCTCGTAATTTGTGCGCCACACGCAGTTTTTTTAATATATCGTTATTTGTTAATCCCATTTTACAAATGTAAGAGAAGTTGCGGAATTAACAGATGAAGATATTCTTGAGGTTTAGTATTTGTAGTGGAATAGGATTTTGTATTAGATTGGCCTTTGGAAACGCTCTATTAATGCTCATGTGGCTTGAGTATTTTTACAGACCTTTCTAAAAAATTTACTAGATTAATCCATAAAGCTTAACTTTACTAATATGATTCCAGAAAAAATTGCATTTCTTTTTGTTTTAGCCTTCTTTTTAATTGTATTTATTCAAAGCGGCATCGATAAGGTATTTGACTTTAAAGGGAACTTAAGTTTCTTGAACGATTTATTAGGGGCTTTTTTTTCGCAGCCGTTAATTAAACTTGCTTTAATTTCGGTTACAATTTTGGAATTACTTTCTGGAACGCTGTGCCTAATAGGAATTGTTGATGTTCTTTTAAACGGATCTAATTTTATTGGCCTTCTTGGTCTAATTGTAGGGGCAGTTGCACTGTTGGTTCTTTTATTTGGTCAGCGTGTTTCTAAAAATTATGATGGCGCAAAGACAATAACTATTTATTTTATTTTATCAACGGTGGGCATTGCATTAGCCTAGTCTATATGTTTAAACCCTCTTTTTTTACCTCTCTTTTAATTTAATTGTAAACTTTTAAATATTTTGAGAGGATTTTGAGGGTGTATTTTGTGGTGATATCGTTTCCCTAAATGAATTTCATTTAACGATTGTACTAAACATCTAAAAACAAAAAACCCCTCATTTAAGAAGGGTTTTAAGGGTGGT
>CAJWFY010000124.1 GCA_913031655.1 uncultured Flavobacteriaceae bacterium | reverse complement strand
TTAAGTTTTGAGGTCATTTGTGAATTCTATGATTCTTTGAATTATTATTCAATATTAATCATCTTAAAAATTAAGTGTAAACGCCTTCTTTCACTTGTATCATTTTATATAACATGTCGTTTAAGGGTGTTGGCACACCATGATTTTTACCAATCAAAGATACGGCTCCGTTTATAAAATCTATTTCACTTTTTCTTTTGTATAAAATATCAAATGCCATAGATGATTTATTTGTTTGATTTGAATCAACTATCTTATTAAACATCTCAAGACATTCATCTTCAGATACATCAACTCCGTCTGCTAAGGCAACACTTCGAGTTTCTAAAATTATTTTTTTTCCTAGATCTCTTGCAAAACTTTGATTTTTATTTGTTATATAAAGTTCAGTATGGTTCATATCAAACATAGCAGACAAAGGACCGATTGCTGTTAATGCAAATAACTTCATCCACTTTCTTTTTTTAACATTGTCGGATGCAATAGTTTCTAATCCATAAGCAGTAAAGGTTTCTGCTACATCATTAACTCTATCACTCATTCCACCTTCGTATTCACCAATCCAAGACGGTAAAGATGCGTGGTTTTTAATATTTCCTGGTCCTATAATGTTTGCAGCTTGTGTTGTTGTACCGCCTAATACTTTTTCTTTTCCTGCAATTTTTTGCATAATAGCTTCGTGGCCAATACCGTTTTGAAAAGACATTAGAACTGTATTGTCACCAATAATATTTTTTGAGTTTATTAAAGCTTGCTCTAAAGCAGTGGCTTTACACATTATAATAATTGCATCAACTTTATCTAATGTTTTAGGATCTACAGTTGCTTTAATTTTAATAAATCTATCACCACCATGGCCATCCATTTTTAAACCATTTTTATTAATCGCTTCAACATGTTCTTTCCAAACATCGATTAAAGCTACATCAAGACCCTTCTCGGCTAATAAACCTCCAAACAGGCATCCCATTGCGCCAGCCCCAAGAACAGCTACTTTTAAATCTTTTTTAATCATTTTAAGTATAATTATTATATATATTTTTTATATATAATCTATTAATTTTATAATATTAAAATTCAATTATTTACTATGAATAATGAAAATATTATTTGAAAATACATTCAAAAGTTGTAATTTTAATAAGGTTATGAATAAAGTTAAAATTTCAGTTGTTGGAATTGGCTTAATGGGAAATCAACATCTTAATGCCATTGAACGTTCTCATAAAGCAATTCTACATTCAATAGTAGATATTAATAAAGATTCTCGTTTGCATGCAAAAAAATATAAAGTCCCCTTTTATAAAACTTCTGGAGAACTATTAAAAAATAATAAACCAGATGCTGTTATTATTGCTACACCAAACCAGTTTCATGAAAAACATACTTCCAGTTTTTTAAAAGCAAAAATTCCAGTGCTTTTAGAAAAACCTATTTCTGACAACATTTTATCTGCAAAAAAAATAATTAATAATTCAAAAAAAAACAAAACTCATCTTTTAATTGGTTACCACAGAAGACATAATTCAATAGTTACATCGTTAAAAAAAAAAATAGAATCGGGGCAGTTAGGTAAAATTGTCTCGGCAAATGTCATGTGTTGGGTCTACAAACACAAAGATTATTTCAAAGAAAAATGGAGAATAAAAAAAGGTGGCGGTCCTTTAGGTATAAACTTGGTCCATGATATAGATTTAATATGTTATCTTCTAGGAACTGTAAATTCTGTTCAAGCACTGACATCTAACTCAATTAGAAAATATAAAGTTGAAGATACAGCAATTGTAAATCTAGTTTTTAAGTCTGGAGCTTTATGTACTTTGAATGTTTCGGATACAATTGTTGCACCTTGGAGTTACGAATTAACTTCTGGTGAAAATTCTGCTTATCCTGCTACTAATCAGTCATGTTATTATATCGGTGGCACAAAAGGTTCTGTCCAATTTCCTAATTTAAAACATTGGTACAATAAAAAAGAAAGAAGTTGGTGGAAAAAAATATTCCATAAAGATGAGGGTACAAAATCAAGTAAATATACATTGGTTAATCAAATAGATCACTTATGTGATATTGTTCGAAAAAAAACTAAACCCAAAATTAATGGAAATGACGGGTTAATCTCTCTTAAAATATTAGATGCAATTTTAAGAAGTTCAAAATCTGGTAAGAAAATAAAAATTTAACTGGACAATACTAATATTAAAAAATAAATAATAAACAAATGAAATTAACAATTGAAAAAGCAAGTTTTAAAAAAATATCTTTAGACGAGATAAGTAAAGCTTTACAAAAAGGTCTTTCTAACAATTTTAAAGAAGTAACGGTTTCTGTAATAGACTGTCCTAACTTGAAGGATTGGGATTGTCCTGCTGAAGGAATGTCTGGAAATCAAAAAATTACTGATGTTGGTGGTGAGCCATATATGCATGACAAAAAATATATTGGAGCGGAATTTGATTTTAAAGAAGTTGCTAAGTTAATTGGTTCAGAACAATCGTATGCTTTTGGAGCTGGATCTGGTGCTATGTCTTGTTTAGATGGACACTGCGGTGAGCTAGTTATTAACGACAACTTTATAACAGAAGAATCTAAGTCAGTTATTGCTATGGTAGGAAAAAATAAAGAATGTGTAGCCAAAGATTATACCGATAGAAAGCATGGTGGGCTGGGTAACATCTTTTATACAGATGGTAAGCAAGGCAGAGTAATTAAAATTTTAATTAAAGGTAGATCTGGAGAACAGGGTTCTTTAACCCAAGCAATAAGAGCTGCTTTATTAGAAAATTTAGATTTAAAAGGTAATGATCATTTAGGCTTAGCTGGTGTATTTAGAGTATTGAAAGGAAAAATCAAATCCCATGTTCAGCCAGATTACGCAGATATAAAACATGAATATTACGATTCAAAATTAATGAAATGTGTAAAAGATTTCCTCCAATTTTACCAACCTGTTGGCTCTGAACTCCAATGTTACTCTGTTTTATGGACTGGTGATCCGACTGGAGGAAATATGAATTTAAGAGAATCTTCCGAACATACACATTTTCATTCTTACAAGAACAAACAAGAAGCTGGCCACTACCATTGCGATGTAACACCTGATGAAATTGAATATGAATGTTATTTTAATACTGCAGATGAAATCTATAGAGTTAATAATATTTACAAAGAACTGGCATCACAATCATAAAATTAAACATTGCTATATTTTTTTATTTTCAATAGAATTTTGAAAATAATATGATAGGCAGAATTCCTCCGAAAGTTTTAAAAACTATAAAATTAGCAGAAATCTCTCTTAAAGATTTTACAGATAAATCTAAAAGTCCAATTCTTGATTGGTTTTCAATTAATCCTGCTCATTGGCTGATGCTTCATAAGGTTATGATTGCCTATCTAAAAAATGAAACAATTACGAAGAACCAATTAATAAAATATTCAGAACGTTCTTATTTAACATCAAATACATATATAGACCAAGCGGTTAAAAAAAATTATTTTAAAACAATAAGAAATAAAAAAGATAAACGTTCAATTTTTATTTTACCAACAGAGCTTACGATAAAAGTTTTTTCTGATTATGTTGATAAAAGAGCATGGCTTTATAAAGCTATTAAATGAAAAAATATAAAATAGCTACGATTGCTGGTGATGGCATAGGCTTAGAGATTGTTCCACCTTCTTTAAAAATTATAAAAGAAATAGGAAAAAAATATAATTTTGAGATTCAGTTTGATGAATTTGATTTCTCATCATGTGATTATTTTGAAAAACATGGCAAAATGTTGCCCGATAACTGGAAAGAACAGATTGGAAAACATGATGCTATATTTTTTGGAGCTGTTGGAATGCCAGATCGTGTGCCTGATCACATATCTTTGTGGGGTTCTATCATCACTTTTAGAAGAGAGTTTGATCAATATGTAAATTTAAGACCAGTTAAATTAATGCCCGGCGTTCCCTGCCCTTTAGTTGGAAAAAAACCAGGTGATATAGATTTTTTAGTTGTTAGAGAAAATACTGAAGGTGAATATTCATCTGTTGGAGGACGAATGTTTAAAGGAACAGAAAGAGAAATCGTTATCCAAGAAACCATCATGACAAGAATTGGTGTTGATCGAATTCAAAAATTTGCTTTTGAACTTGCAAAAAATAGAAAAAGAAAACGATTAACTAATGCCACTAAGTCAAACGGTATAGCTATCACTATGCCTTTTTGGGACGAGTGCTTTGAAAGAACGAAAAAAAATTACCCGGACATAAAAACAGATCAATTTCACATAGATATCCTAACAGCAAGATTTGTTCTTTCACCTGAAATTTTTGATGTGGTAGTTGCATCGAACTTATTTGGTGATATTTTGTCTGATTTAGGACCAGCTTGCACCGGAACTATTGGCATTGCTCCTTCTGCAAATATAAATCCTGAAAAAAAATTTCCTTCACTTTTTGAACCAGTT
>CAJWFY010000123.1 GCA_913031655.1 uncultured Flavobacteriaceae bacterium | reverse complement strand
AAGGATAAATTATGGCAAGAATTTCAGGGGTAGATATACCTAAACAAAAAAGAGGCGTAATTGCTTTAACCTATATCTTCGGAATAGGAAGAACACGTGCAAAAAAAATATTGGAATTAGCTAAGGTTAGTGAAGATAAAAAAGTTTCTGATTGGAACGACGATGATACAGCTAAAGTAAGGGATGCTGTTGGTAGTTTTAAAATTGAAGGTGAACTAAGGTCAGAAAATCAATTAAACATCAAAAGACTGATGGATATTGGTTGTTATAGAGGAATTAGACATAGATCTGGGTTACCTCTTAGAGGGCAAAGGACTAAAAATAATTCTAGAACTAGAAAAGGTAAAAGAAAAACTGTTGCTAACAAGAAAAAAGTAACTAAATAATTTATAGTATGGCTAAAGCAGTATCTAAAAAAAGAAAAGTAATTATTGACTCTTATGGTGAAGTTCATATTAACGCTTCATTTAACAATATAATAATTTCACTTACTAATAAAAAAGGTGAAGTTATTTCTTGGTCATCGGCTGGGAAAATGGGGTTCAGAGGTTCTAAAAAAAACACACCTTATGCAGCTCAGTTGGCCGCAGAAGAAGCAGTAAAAGTTGCTCATGATGCAGGGATGCGTAAAGCAAAAGTTTACGTTAAGGGTCCTGGTAATGGAAGAGAGTCCGCTATTAGAACTATTCATAATAATGGAGTTGAGGTTACAGAAATATTTGATGTAACTCCTATGCCTCATAATGGATGTCGACCACCTAAAAGAAGAAGAGTTTAATTAATATAATTTTTGTCGAAGGACAGACCTTAATTCACAAAAATTTAATAAAAAAATATAATTATGGCAAGATATACCGGTCCAAAAACCAAAATAGCTAGAAAGTTTGGTGAAGCAATCTTCGGAGAAGATAAATCTTTTGAAAAGAAAAATTATCCTCCTGGACAGCATGGAAATAATAGAAGAAGAGGTAAAAAATCTGAGTATGCTGTTCAGCTTATGGAAAAGCAAAAAGCAAAATATACTTACGGAATCCTTGAGCGTCAATTTAGAAATTTATTTAAAAAAGCTAATCAAAGTAAAGGTGTTACTGGAGAAGTTTTATTACAGTTGTGTGAATCTCGTTTAGACAATATAGTTTACAGAATGGGAATAGCATCTTCAAGAAGTGCTGCAAGACAATTAGTGAGTCACAGACATATTACTGTTAATGGTGAATTATGTAATATTCCATCTAGACTAATGAAAGCAGGTGAAGTAATCGGAGTTCGTGAAAAATCTAAAACTATTTCATCTATCGAAACTTCATTATCCAATAGTTCTACTGTTTTTGAGTGGATGTCTTGGAATAGTGATAGAATGGAAGGTGTATTTGTTTCTGTTCCAGAAAGAGAAAACATTCCAGAAAACATTAAAGAACAATTAATCGTCGAATTATATTCGAAATAAAAAAACAAAGTAATTATGGCAGTATTTAATTTTCAAAAACCAGATAAAGTAATAATGATAGATTCTTCTGAATTCGAAGGCAAATTCGAATTTAGACCTCTTGAACCCGGCTATGGTTTAACTGTAGGTAATGCTTTAAGAAGAGTATTATTATCTTCTTTAGAAGGGTTTGCTTTTACATCTGTAAGAATAGATAATATAGAACATGAATTTTCTTCTCTTCCAGGTATCGTTGAAGATGTAACCGAAATTGTTTTGAATTTAAAACAAGTTTGTCTTAAAAGACAAATTGACTCTGTTGATAACGAAAATGTTACGGTATCAATCTTAGGTCAGGAGCAAATTTTAGCGGGAGATTTACAAAAATTTATTTCTGGATTTCAAGTTTTAAACCCAGATTTAGTTATCTGTAATTTAGAAAAAAACATCAGTCTAAATATGGAGTTAACTATTGATAAGGGTAGAGGTTATGTTCCTGCTGAAGAGAATAAAAAATCAGGTTCTCCAATAGGAACAATTTTTATTGATTCTATTTTTACACCTATCAAAAATGTAAAATATACAATTGAAAACTTTAGAGTTGAACAAAAAACTGATTATGAAAAATTAATTTTTGAAATAGTAACTGATGGTTCAATTCATCCAAAAGATGCTTTAACAGAAGGAGCTAAAACATTAATTCATCATTTTATGTTATTCTCTGATGAACGAATTACTTTAGAAGCTGATGAGATCGCTCAAACTGAAACATATGATGAAGAATCTTTACATATGAGACAACTTTTAAAAACTCGTTTAATTGATATGGATCTTTCAGTAAGAGCTTTAAATTGTTTGAAAGCTGCTGAAGTAGATACTTTAGGAGATTTAGTCTCTTTTAATAAAAGTGATTTAATGAAATTTAGAAATTTCGGAAAGAAATCTTTAACTGAATTAGAAGAATTAGTAATAGTTAAAGGTTTAAACTTTGGTATGGATTTATCTAAGTACAAATTAGATAAAGATTAATTTATAAATATGAGACACGGAAAAAAAATAGCGCATTTAGGCAGAAAAACTGCGCATAGAAGTTATATGTTGGCTAATATGGCTTGTTCTTTAATTGAACATAAGTCAATTAATACAACGGTAACAAAAGCTAAAGCTTTAAAAAGGTATATAGAACCTTTAATTACAAAATCTAAGACGGACTCTACTCATAACAGAAGAATTGTTTTCAGTTATTTAAAAAACAAGTACGCAGTTACTGAACTTTTTAGAGATATTTCAGTTAAAATTGGTGAACGACCTGGTGGATATACAAGAGTAATTAAGTTAGGTAATAGGCTTGGAGATAATGCTAGTATGGCAATGATTGAATTAGTCGATTATAATACTATTTATAATTCAAGTAGTGATACTTCTAAGAAAACAAGAAAAAGAAAAAAATCAAGTTCCAAGTCTGATTCTGTAATTGAAGATGCTGTTATTGTAGACGAAACTTTAGCTGTTGAAGAAACTGTTGTTGAAATAGCGCCGGTTATTGAAACTACTTCTAAGGCTGTCACAGAAGAAAAAACTCCTGTTGTTAAAGAAACTAATAGTTCTGATGCATCAAATGTTGAAAACAATGAATCTAAATCTTCAAATACTGAAGAAAAGTAATTAGATTCATCGAGATATTAAATTTTTTATAAATTTCATCAATTCAAGGGGTAAACATAATGTTTATCCTTTTTTTTGTATTAATTTTGAATTAAATGAATGATTATTCTATTCGTAGTAAAGCGCTTATTCTTTTACAAGATGGTACTATTTTTTATGGTAAATCTTTAGGTGTTAAAGGGGATGCCTATGGAGAGCTTTGCTTTAATACAGGAATGACAGGATATCAAGAAATATTTACTGATCCCTCTTATTATGGCCAATTAATGGTTACAACTAACGCTCATATTGGTAATTACGGAGTTAATAATGACGATGTTGAATCTGATAGTCCAAAAATTTCAGGATTGATTTGTAAAAATTTTAATGAAACTTTTTCTAGACCAGGAGCTAATGATTCACTTCAAAATTTTTTCACAAATCACAGTATTGTGGCTATTTCTGATGTAGATACTAGAGCACTTGTTTCTTATATTAGAGATAACGGAGCTATGAATGCTGTAATCTCAACTGACGTTGATTCAATTGACGAATTAAAAAAGAATCTTCTTAAAACTCCATCAATGGAAGGTTTAGATTTAGCTTCTAAAGTTTCAACTAAAGAGCCGTTTTTTTATGGTGATCCTAACTCTAAAATTAAAATTGCTGTTTTAGATTTAGGTATTAAAAAAAACATTTTAAGAAACTTATCTAAAAGAGAAGCATACATTAAAGTTTTTCCACATAACTCCACTTTCAAAGAAATGAGTGATTGGAACCCAGACGGATATTTTATTTCAAATGGTCCTGGTGATCCAGAACCGTTAAAAGATGCTGTCGAGCTAGCAAAAGATATTTTAAAAACTAAATCACCTCTTTTTGGGATTTGTTTAGGTCATCAAGTTATAGCTTTAGCTAATGGAATATCGACCTACAAAATGCATAATGGTCATAGAGGGATTAATCATCCCATACTAAATTTAAGTACTGGAAAAGGTGAAATAACATCTCAAAATCATGGTTTTGCAATTAATAGAGAAGAAACTGAATTAAATGATAATATTGAGATAACACATGTTCATTTAAATGATAACACTATAGCAGGAATTAGAATAATCAATAATAATTGTTTTTCAGTTCAGTATCATCCAGAGGCAAGCCCTGGTCCACATGATTCAAATTATCTTTTTGATCAGTTCATAGAACTTATTAAATTTAATAAATAAATATGAGTAAAATTACAAATATTCACGCTAGACAAATTTTTGATTCTCGAGGAAATCCAACTGTTGAGGTAGATGTTTCAACTGATAATGGTTTTTTAGGTAGAGCAGCTGTACCATCTGGAGCTTCTACCGGAGAGCATGAAGCTGTTGAGTTAAGAGATGGAGGAGATAAATATATGGGAAAAGGAGTTACAAATGCTG
>CAJWFY010000122.1 GCA_913031655.1 uncultured Flavobacteriaceae bacterium | reverse complement strand
AGTGGTAAAATCCATTTTTTATGTTTGAATGATTCTTTTTCTTTGTAAAGATCTACTTTTTCATCTACATAACGCTGGCTAAGTCTTCCATTTAACGCGACATAACTATCAACAAAAACTTGAACATTTTTGTGTCCTTTTAAAGTAAAGCTATCTCCTAAATAATGTGCGTATTCTAATATAAAATCAGGCTGAAAACTCATTTGTTTTTCCTGTAAAGAAGTTAAAAAATCTTCGTTATTGACATAAAAAAATGTTCCTTTTTCTTGATCTACTATTTTAAAAACCGAATAGCCTTTTTTTTCAATTAACATAACTCGCCACGAAAAACGATAACCTTGTTCGTTCCAAAACAATTCTCCTGGGTATAATAAATATCTTAGCGGAAATAAAAACTGAATAATAAAAAACAAGGAAACAATAGATAGAACTAACTTTTCTTTCCTTATTTCATATAAATCTATAACTTTAAATTTACTATCATTAAAGAAATAATTAATAGATGATAATGATAAAATAATTTTTTTAAAAAACTTTAATATTTTAATATGAAATTCGGATTCAAAGAAAATCAGAGAACCAATAATCATGATATAAGGAAACATTCCTATTGGAAATAGAACTTTAGTGAACATATGGAAAAATATCACCAGAAAAAAACCAAATAAACGTGTTCTTTTATACAAAAGTAAAAAAGGAATCAATAGATCATAAAACATACCTCCCCAGCTCATCGCATAATGCACCCATTCTAATTGCATTAAACTTTCTCCAATTAAAGGAAGGTCAAATTTTGAGGGTAACCAAATTTTTAATGGCATAGCCTTCAAAAGCCAATCTGAATTTAATTTAGCTAACCCAGAATAAATATAAACTATGCTTAAAAGAACCTTCAAAGAGTCTATAGTCCATTGGGGAACCTTCTTATAAACTTTTCCTTTAATTAAATTGTCGATAGAAAAAGTAGCATTTGCAGGAATAAACAACATCAAGAAACTAAGAATACTTATGAAATAATAATGGTTTAAATAGGTGGTCTTATCCATTAGCTCTATATAAGTGAAGCTTAAAAAAAAGATAAACATTGATAGTCTGTACTTTAATCCAATTGCTATTAAAAAAGCAGATGTCCCACAAATAAGAAATAAAAAGTAGGTGTAATTATCTAAGGGCTTTACCCAGTCAAAGCCATAATAAGAAAAATGAAACTGAGGTTGAACATACAAAGTCTCTATCCAACCTTTAAGCCAAAACCTAATAATGCTATAGAACATTAGAAGACCGAAGCCTATTCTAAAAACTGCAAGTGGTGCAGAACTAGATTTTTTATTAAAATATATAGAAGTACTCAATATTTTTAAAAAAAAATTCTCTAAAAAATAAAGAATCTTAAATTATTTTAAAGGTAATATTTTTTAATCACCATCAGCATCAACGTAATCTACATTTATATTAAATGCCTGTAACATATCTACTTTTAATAGAACAACAACAGCTTGAAGAGCATCATATGTAACTAGTAATTTACTGTTGTCAGATTCAATTTGAATAACAAAATTATTAGATAAAGAATTTACTTGAGTTAAAGCAGAGTTTAATTTTACAGTTATTTCACTATCAAGGCTTGATCCTTCTTTATTGCTATTTAAATGAGATAAATAAGATTTTAAACTTGGTCCAGATGATAATCCATCGTAGGATGTACCATTAAAAAATTTAATAGTTGCACCCAAAGCTTCTAGAAGTAAGTCTTTTGATATATCTTTTTTATAAAAAGACTCCACATTACCATTTAAAGGACCACCAGAAAAAACACCAGCTGGAATACCAACCTTATTAGCTCTAAGGCCTTTTTCGTAATAATAGATAAAATCATTTGTAAGTAAATTCACACTAGAACTAGCAGTATTTTCAAAAGAATTTATAAAAGTAGTTCTGTAAGCTGTCCAATCATTAATAACAATGTCTGTGCCACTTACCATTTTATTAACTAAAGCAGTTAAATAATTGGTGTAATTAGTGTTTTTGGTGTATTTGTTTAGAATACTCACATCATCTAATCCAATTCCATACAACATGTAATCAAGAGCTGGAAAACCTTGAGAAGAATAATTATTAGGACTCTCTAAGTCATAACTCCCCTTTTCTATGTTATTATTAAGCCAGGTTTTATCAATTGGATAGACGTTCATTTTCGATTTAAAGTATATCTCTTCTGCTTTTCCAATATCAAACATTTCAATGTGTTGCCAAGATTTATAGGAAATTAGCCACTTTGATCTTAGATCATCTAAATTAGTTTGGTTTGGAGAAGCAACAAAATTTGTTGTTGAATTGTCTAGATTGGTAAGAGTTTCTTTAAAAGCAGTATGCGCAGGAATAATAATTTTATCTGCCCAATGTATAAGCATTTTAGACCTATCGTAAGAAAGCAATTGATTGTCATCTACATTATCATCCCCTGAACCAGAACAATTAATAAGGATGAAAGAAATAAAAAATAAAAGAGAAATTTTTTTAAACATTGGTACAAATTTATATAAAAAAAGACTCAGTATTTAATAAATACTGAGTCCAAATCAAAAAACAAAAATAATGATAACATATTTCTAATTAAAGAGACATTTTAGTTTTAATGTCATTAGCCATTGCAGTACAATCTGCAGAGCTAACAGTCCAAAAATTATCTAATTTGGCTAACATTGCATTTACTTCTGAGTTAGTGAAGTAAGGGTTTCCGGTACCATCATTAGTAACTTGTAAACTCATTACAAATCCATAACCCTCAGAAAGCGCATGAATAGCATCTGCTGGAGTTCCTGCAGCTGCTTTAGTAACGTAGTCATTTAAATAATCATGAGCTTTATAACCAATGATTTTTGAAATGTGAATTTTAATAATATTAGCCTGTGCATCTCTAACAGTATAGTTCTTAGCTACAATTGCAGCTCTACCCATTATAAAAGCATCATAAATGATTTTACCAATTCCTGGAGAATTAGAACCATCTACCTTTGAAGCATATTTACTTAATAAAACACCATTTCCTAAAGTAGGATTAGTGACATCAGCCTCTTCTCCGTATAAATATCCGAAACCTTCGTCCCAGTAATGCTCCATTTGAGTGTAATCCTTTCCGGATACAACTGTACCAGCGTCGTTATCAGCTCTGTTTGTTCCAGTATCTAATTTTGCAGCAGATAAGTATCCATTAAGAATTTGGTCCGTTGTCATTCCACCAATTAAACCTTTAGTAAATACTTGTGTAAGTTCGTGTCCTTTAGCATTAATATAAACTGTTCTTTTTGAATCTGTCATTTTACCAGCTGTTCCATTGGCAGCTGTAGTGGTCCAATTTGGAATAACGTTATCAGCAAAATCAGTTATCATTGCATCAAATTTTGGTTTTACAGTCGAAGAAGCAACAGACGAAGCAAAAGTTTTGTTACCAACTTTTTTTCCACTTGCATCTAATTTAGCATCTGAAAAACCTGTTCCATTGTTAAACATATTGTTAAGTCCAGATTTTGTAGAGGAGGAGTTTTTCATTCCGCTATATAGCTCACTAGCCATTTTTAATCTAGAAGTCTGTCCGCCATGTGAAACAGTTGACTTGCCTCCTCTTTCAAATTTATAAGTTGTTGGAGGAGTAACTACATTTAATATCTCCTCTTCATCATCTGAACAAGAAGCTAGAAACAAAGATGTAAATGCAATAAAAATAAATAAGGGTAAAAATTTAAATTTCATAATAGTTGTAATAATAGTTTTTTTAGTTTTAAATATTTGCCAAAAATAATACTCAAATAGTTTAAAAACAAGCTTATTTTTAATTATTCTAAATAAAAATAAGGCCTATAACTCATTATATTTATAATCAATAAGTTACAAAAACAACAAAATAAAAATTACATGAATAATGATAGTTTTTTATTAAAAAGAAGCAAAAAAAGCACTATAATAATTTAAAAAAGTCTAATAAAACGTTATAAAAAAAAGAGAATAAACATTTATTTAATTAGTCCATTAATATCATATTTAGATACAAAGTTCCAAATCAGTTCGTTTGTAATATTATTTTCAAAGTTTATATCAAACCAAACATGACCGCCATTTATAATTTTATAATGTTCTATTGAAACATCATTAGATCCTTCACCATATAAATATTTTTCAATTTTAGATCCATTATCAACTATACTTTTAAAAATAGGATTAGTATTAGTTTTATTAAAGTTTATCCAAAAATTAAGTGTCGATTCAACAGAATTATAATCTCCTAATCCATCATAAGAAATTACACTATCTGATGTTCCATGTAATTTAATTAATGGAATAGAATGTGAAGGAATGCAATCATTTTGTAACATAGATCCTGAAATAGAACCGATAGCAGCAATTAGATTACTTTTATAACAACCTAGAGCATAACTCATCATCCCACCATTTGAAAAACCAACAGCATAAACTCTTTTCAAATCAACCATGTCAGAATGTGA
This sequence comes from uncultured Flavobacteriaceae bacterium, assembly GCA_913031655.1. Taxonomy (GTDB): domain Bacteria; phylum Bacteroidota; class Bacteroidia; order Flavobacteriales; family Flavobacteriaceae; genus MAG-121220-bin8. Next base: position 17 of record CAJWFY010000122.1, on the reverse strand, counting down.
ATTGATTAGCGATTCAA
>CAJWFY010000121.1 GCA_913031655.1 uncultured Flavobacteriaceae bacterium | reverse complement strand
AGCTGAAACTACTGCTGCTGCTGCTGGTTCGATACCGTATTCGCTTTTAAGAATTTCTGCTAACTCGTTAACTTCTTTAACTGTTAGATTAACTAATTTTTCTGCGAAATCTTTTAAATCTGCCATTTTATAAATATTTATTATTATTATTATTATTAAATTTTAACTACTCTTTTTTGTCTGAAAGTGTTTTTAATACTCCAGAAATTGTTGCTCCACCCGATTGTAAAGCGGAAATAAGGTTTTTAGCTGGAGACTGTAAAATCGAAATTACTTCACCAATTAATTCTTCCCTAGACTTAATGCTAGATAGAGTATCTAGTTGATCATCTCCTAAAAATATAGCGTCTTCAATGGAAGCACCTTTTAATATAGGTTTGTCAGCTTTCTTTCTAAATAGCTTTATTAATTTAGCTGGTGAATTACCAATTTCTGAATACATCAAAGCTGTATTACCTACTAACACTTGATTAAGGTCTCCAAAGTCTCTATCCGATGTTTCCATTGCTTTACTTAACAATGTATTTTTAACAACCGAAATTTTAACATTTGCTTTGAAACAAGCTCTTCTTAAGTTACTTGTTTGGACAGCATTAAGACCTGAAACATCTGTCATGTAAATATTAGTGTTATCAGCTAATTCAGCAGTTAACCTTTCTATTACCTTAGATTTTTCTTCTCTTGTCATTTTATTATTTTTAACTAAATATTAGTGTCAATATTAATACCTGGACTCATCGTACTGGACATAGAAATACTTTTCAAATATGTGCCCTTAGATGAATTTGGTTTAAGTTTAATTATATTCTGAATTAATTCAAGAGAATTCTCATAAATTTTATCAGCATCAAAAGAAACTTTACCTATTGAAGCATGAATAATACCTGTTTTTTCTACTTTAAAATCGATTTTACCGGCTTTGACTTCAGAAACTGCCTTAGCAACATCCATAGTCACAGTACCAGTTTTCGGGTTTGGCATTAAACCTCTAGGGCCTAATATCTTTCCTAATGGACCTAACTTACCCATAACACTTGGCATAGTTATAATCACATCAACATTAGTCCAACCATCTTTGATTTTTTGTAAATATTCATCAAGTCCAACATAGTCTGCACCAGCATCTTGAGCCTCTTTTTCTTTATCGGGAGTTACAAGAGCAAGAACTTTTACATCTTTACCTGTACCATTAGGAAGAGTAACAATTCCCCTAACATTTTGGTCAGCTTTTTTTGGATCTACTCCAAGACGAATAGCCAAATCAACTGAGGCATCGAAATTAAATTTAGAAATTTCTTTTACAACTCCAGAAGCTTCTTTTAAGGAATATATTTTTGCGTTATCTACTTTAGATAAAGCATCTTTACGTTTTTTTGTAATTTTTGTCATAATCTTAAATTGAAAAATTAAAAAGGAGCTTGGCCTTTAACCTTAATCCCCATCGATCTAGCAGTACCAGCAATCATTTTCATTGCTGATTCAACTGTAAAAGCATTTAAATCAACCATTTTATCTTCCGAAATCAATTTGATTTGATCCCAAGAAACAGTTGCTACCTTACTACGATTAGGTTCTCCAGAACCTTTCTTAACCTTCGCTGCTTCCAATAATTGTACGGCTGCTGGTGGAGTTTTAACAACAAATTCAAAAGACTTGTCTTTGTAAACTGTAATTGCTACAGGTAAAATTTTACCAGGCTTGTCTTGTGTTCTTGAGTTAAACTGCTTACAAAACTCCATTATATTTACACCTGCAGCACCTAAAGCAGGTCCAACTGGTGGTGATGGATTGGCAGCACCTCCTCTAATTTGTAATTTCAGTACTTTTTCTATTTCTTTAGCCATTATTAATATTTATTATTTTTTAAATAATTGGAAGCTATTTAAAAAATGATTTATATGTAACATTTATATTTTTTCTACTTGCATGTAAGAAAGCTCTAAAGGAGTTTTTCTTCCAAAAATCTTAACCATTACTTCTAACTTTCTCTTGTCTTCATTTACTTTCTCAACAGTACCATTAAACCCATTAAAAGGTCCATCAATAACTTTAATATTTTCACCCATTATAAATGGAATTGAAATATTTTCTGACTCAGTTGAAAGATCGTCAACGGTTCCGAGCATTCTGTTAACTTCAGCAGTCCTCAATGGGATAGGATCTCCACCTTTTGTTTCACCAAGAAAACCAATTACGTTAGGTAAACCTTTTATAATATGTGGAATTTCACCTGACAAATTAGCCTTAATCATAATATAACCAGGAAAATAAACCTTTTCCTTACTTACTTTTTTGCCTTTTCTTATTTGAATAACTTTCTGAGTGGGGACTAACATTTCTTCAACAAGCTCAGAAAAACCGAGTCTAATAATTTCAGATTCCATATAGTTTCTGATTTTATTCTCTTGACCACTTACGGCTCTCACAACATACCACTTTTTTATATCTGTATCCGCCATCATTTAATTGATAAGTTCAAAATAAAATTTAAATACTCTAGATAAAATACTGTCAGCAAACCAAATAATCAGAGAAAAAATTATAGAAAATAATAAAACTATTACTGTAAGGTTAGAAAGTTCAGGTAAAGGAGTCCACGAAACGTGCTCTTTTAATTCTGACAAGGACTCTTTAACGTAAGAAACTATATTCATTATTCTATATTTTTTGCACGGGTTGAGAGACTCGAACTCCCGACACCTGGTTTTGGAGACCAGTGCTCTACCAACTGAGCTAAACCCGTATCTCAAAAATTGGTGAAATTAAACACCTTAAATTTATAGCCACAAAAGGCATCTGTGTTAGCAGATACCTTTTCCGGATTTGTATTGTATAATTATAAAATCTTAGTAACCTGACCAGCACCAACTGTTCTACCACCTTCTCTGATCGCAAATCTTAATCCAACGCTACAAGCAATTGGAGAAATTAGATCAACAATAATAGTTAAGTTATCACCAGGCATTACCATTTCAACTCCTTTAGGGAGTACGATATTACCAGTAACATCAGTTGTTCTCACATAAAACTGTGGTCTATAATTATTGTGAAATGGAGTGTGTCTACCACCTTCTTCTTTCTTTAAAATATATACCTCAGCTTCAAATTTATCATGTGGTTTAACAGAACCTGGTTTACAAATCACCATTCCTCTTTTAATTGATTCTTTTTCAATTCCTCTTAAAAGAATACCTACATTATCTCCTGCTTCACCTCTGTCAAGAATTTTTCTAAACATTTCAACTCCAGTTACAGTAGAAGTAAGCTTTTCAGCTCCCATACCAATAATATCTATAGAGTCACCAGTATTAGCAACACCAGTTTCAATTCTACCAGTAGCTACAGTTCCTCTACCTGTTATAGAAAAAACATCTTCAACAGGCATTAAGAAATCTTTATCAACTTCTCTTTTAGGAAGTTCTATCCAAGTATCTACAGATTCCATAAGTTTCATTACTGTATCAACCCATTTTTGCTCACCGTTTAAAGCTCCTAAAGCAGAACCTAAAATTACAGGACCATTTTCACCATCATATTCATAAAAACTTAATAATTCTCTTACTTCCATTTCAACAAGTTCTAACAACTCTTCATCATCAACTTGATCCGCTTTGTTAAGAAAAACAACCATACGAGGAATACCAACTTGTCTTCCTAATAAAATATGTTCTCTTGTTTGTGGCATTGGACCATCAGAAGCAGCAACTACAAGAATTGCGCCATCCATTTGAGCAGCACCAGTAACCATGTTCTTTACGTAATCAGCGTGACCTGGACAGTCAACGTGAGCGTAATGACGATTAGCAGTTTCATACTCAACGTGAGAAGTGTTAATTGTTATACCTCTTTCTTTTTCTTCAGGAGCATTGTCAATTTGGTCAAAGCTTCTTGCTTCAGAAAAACCTGCATCAGCCAATACTTTAGTAATAGCAGCAGTTAGGGTAGTTTTACCATGATCAACGTGTCCAATTGTACCAATATTTAAATGTGGTTTTGAACGATCGAAAGTTTCTTTAGCCATAATATGTGTGTTTTGTTACTTTTAAAATGAGCGCAAATATATAAATTTTATCTTAAAATATTTAACAAACAATTGTTTTTTTTAATAAAGATCATGTTTAATTAAACAATTTAAAAAAAAATACATACGCAGTGATAATATAAATATAAAATTCTGAAGAAAAAAGAAGAATTTATAATAACATACATTTGCAAAATATTAATAAAAAATAAAGTAATTAAAAAAGCTTCAATTATATATGGAATTTAACAATCTTGGACTTTTACCTTCTCTTTTAAAAGCAATAAACGAAAAAGGGTATACCAACCCTTCACCAATTCAAGAAAAAGCAATCCCAGTAATTCTTAAAGGAAAAGATGTTTTAGCATCTGCTCAAACTGGAACAGGAAAAACTGCTGGCTTTACTCTTCCTTTATTACAACTTCTAACTGAAAGTTCTAATTCTCAAAATAGAAAAATCAAAGCTTTAATTTTAACTCCCACTAGAGAACTTGCAGCTCAGATTTATGAGAAC
>CAJWFY010000120.1 GCA_913031655.1 uncultured Flavobacteriaceae bacterium | reverse complement strand
TACTAATTTATGGTTCTTACAAAATCTAGTAGTATATTTAAAAAATGAATTTTTCCTCTAAATTACTTGAAAATGCAGTTAATGAAATGTCACAATTACCTGGTATTGGTAAAAGAACTGCTTTGAGGCTTGTTTTGTTTTTATTAAATCAACCAAAAGCCCAAACAATAGAATTATCAGATTCATTATTAGATTTAGTAGAAAGAGTTATTTTATGTGAAAATTGCCACAATATTTCAGATGCTGTAATTTGCGAAATATGTTCGAATCCAAAAAGAGAAAAATCATTAATATGTGTGGTTGAAGATATTAGAGATGTAATGGCTATTGAAAGTACAGGTCAATTTAACGGAGTTTATCATGTTTTAGGAGGCAAAATATCTCCAATTGAAGGAATTGGTCCTAATCAGTTAAATATTGATTCTCTAATTGAAAAGGTAAAAAAATCTGAAATTTCTGAATTAATTTTCGCCTTAAGTGCTACTATGGAAGGTGATACTACCAATTTTTATATTTATAAACTATTAGACGATCTTAAAATTACTATAACTACAATTGCAAGAGGTGTTTCTGTTGGTAACGAATTAGAATACACCGACGAAGTTACTCTTGGAAGAAGCATAATTAAGAGAATTCCTTTTGAAAATTCAATAAAAAATGTCACTTGAGAATTTCTTTATTACTTAATTAAAATTAAACCAATAATATTTTAATATTTTTGTATTAAAATTAAATTAAAATCAATGGCTAAGTTCGAACTTTTAATGCCGAAAATGGGAGAAAGTGTGGATGAAGCTACTATTATTAATTGGTTAAAAAATGTTGGAGAGAAAATAGATGAAGATGATTTAATTGTAGAAATCGCAACTGATAAAGTAGATTCTGAAGTTCCTAGTGAAGTTTCTGGAATTCTTTTGGAAAAATTATGTAAAATCGATGATGTTGTAAAGGTTGGAGAGCCTATAGCTATAATTGAGACTAAAGGAGATAATACTAAAGAACTCACTAAGAAGTTAAAAGAATCAAAAATTATTCAAGAACCTGTTGAGATTTTTCAGACGGATATTTTAACTGAAAAAGCAAAAAAAATCATTGATTTTGATAATAATTCAAATGATAAAAAAATCTATTCTCCTTTAGTTAAGAGTATTTCTGAAAAAGAAGGAGTTTCCCTGTCAGAATTGGAAAAAATCACAGGATCAGGAAAAGAAGGTAGATTAACTAAAAATGATTTATTAGAATACATCTCAAAACGCAAGTTTAATTTAGAAAGCTCTAATAGCGTTTTGTCAAATACTGATTTTTCAGTTGATAATGATGAGATAAAAGAAATGAGTCGTATGGAAAAGCTTATTTCCGATCACATGATAAGCAGTAAAGAAAAATCAGTTCATGTTCAATCTTTTATTGAAGCTGATATTACTGATTTATGGGACTGGCGAGAAGATAATAAAGAAAATTTTCAAAAGAAAGAAGGTGAAAAAATAACTTTTACCCCAATTTTTATAATGTTAGTTGCAAAAGCTTTAAGAGAATTTCCTTTACTAAATGTTAGCGTTGATCAATATAATATTATTAAGAAAAAAAATATTAATATTGGGATGGCTACAGCTATAAATGATGGAAATTTAATTGTTCCGGTCATAAAAAATGCTGATCAACTTAGTTTGTTAGGGTTGGCTAAAAAAGTAAATGACTTAGCTAAAAGGTCTAGAGTTGGGCAACTTGAGCCTGATGAAGTACAAGGAGGAACTTATACCGTAAGTAATATTGGCGTGTTTGACACTTTAATGGGTACACCAATTATAAATCAACCTCAAGTAGGTATTCTAGCTTTTGGAGCCATAATAAAAAAACCATCAGTTATAGAAACTGACAAGGGTGATTTTATTGGCATAAGACGCAAAATCATTCTTTCTCATAGTTTTGACCATAGAGTAGTAAATGGTGCTAGAGGAGGACTTTTTATAAAAAGAATTAAAGATTTAATTGAAAATTGGGAAACTGATTTGACTGTCTAATTTTTCCAAATTCTAATTAATTTAAATCTAGTTTAAATGAATCTTAAAATTACTAAACCGATATGTTTCTTTGATTTGGAAACTACTGGAGTTAATGTTTCAAAAGATAGAATAGTTGAAATTTCTATTTTAAAAGTTTTTCCAAATGGAAATAAAGAGTCAAAAACATGGCTTGTAAACCCTGAAATGAGAATTCCTTCTGAAGCCTCAAATATTCATGGAATTACCAACGATAAAATTAAAAATGAACCTAACTTTAAATATATCGCATCTGATGTTGTTTCAATGATCCACAATTGTGATTTAGCTGGGTTCAATTCAAATAGGTTTGACATTCCATTGTTAGCTGAAGAACTTTTGAGATCGGGAATTGATTTCAGTTTAGATAATATTCTAACTATAGATGCACAAGTTATTTTTCATAAAATGGAGGAGAGAACTTTAGGAGCTGCATATAAGTTTTATTGTTCTAAATCACTAGAGAATGCTCATTCTTCAAAAGCTGATACACTTGCAACTTTTGAAGTTTTAGAATCTCAAATTGAAAAATATGATGAGCTTCAAAACGATGTGAAATTTTTATCAGATTTTTCAAAAAGAGGAAAAAATGTAGATCTAGCAGGATTTTTAATTTTTAACGAAGATGATCATCCTTGTTTTTCTTTTGGAAAGCATAAAGGAAAAACAGTTGATTATATTCTGGAAAATGAACCTGGTTATTTTGGATGGATACTTAATGCTGATTTCCCAATGTATACTAAGAAGGTGCTTACACAGTTAAGATTAAGTAAACTGAATAATAAATTATAGATATGAAGATAATTTGTATTGGAAGAAACTATGATGATCATATTGATGAATTAAAAAACAAAAGACCAACCTCACCAGTTATTTTTTTAAAACCAGAAACAGCAATTATTTTAAAAAAACATCCTTTTTTTATCCCAGATTATTCAAATGAAATTCATTACGAAGTGGAAGTTTTAATTAAGATTAAAAAACTTGGAAAATCTATTGATTCTAAATTTTCTCATACATATTATGATGAAATTGGATTAGGAATTGATTTCACTGCTAGAGATTTGCAATCTGAATTAAAAAAAAATGGTCTTCCTTGGGAAAAATCAAAAGCATTTGATGGTTCAGCTTTAATTGGTAAATGGGTTAATAAAAATGAATTTAATGATTTGAATAATTTAATTTTTTCTTTACACAAAAACGGGAAAAGTGTACAGTCAGGTAATACTTTTAATATGCTTTGGAGTATTGACGAGTTAATTTCTGAAGTTTCTAAATTTTTTACTTTAAAGATTGGTGATGTGATTTTTACTGGTACTCCATCAGGTGTTGGTAAGGTTAATGAAAATGATTTATTTGAAGGCTTTATTAACGAAAAACAATTTTTTTCAATTAAATCAAAGTAATGAAAGTAAAGATTATAACGATTGGTGATGAAATTTTGATTGGTCAAATTGTTGATACAAACTCTACTTTTATATCAAAAGAACTTATCAATATTGGAGTAGATGTAACGGAAATTTTAACAATTGGAGATTCAAAAAATGATATTATTAATTCTTTAAAAAATTCTCAAAACAAGTTTGATATAGTAATCCTCACTGGAGGATTGGGTCCGACAAATGACGATATCACCAAAGATTCTTTTTGTGATTATTTTAAAGATAAATTAGTTTTAAATAAAAAAGTTTTAAATCATATTGAAAACCTCTTTAAAAACTTTAAAGATAACCCTATTACAGATTTAAACAGAGCTCAAGCTTACTTGCCATCAAGAGCAAAGCTAATTCCAAATGATTTTGGAACTGCAGCTGGAATGATGGTTCAAAACTCAGATACTTTATACGTATCTCTTCCTGGAGTTCCTTTTGAAATGAAGTCAATGATTTCAACATACTTGATACCTGAAATAAAAAAAAGTTTTAAATGCCCAGTTATTTTAAATAAAACTTTACTCACCTATGGTCTTGGAGAAAGTACTATTGCTAATAAATTAATAGAATTTGAATCGAGTTTGCCTTCTAATTTTAAATTAGCATATCTGCCTAATTTAGGTCGTGTAAGGTTAAGGCTTTCGTCTAAAGGGGATGATGTAAAATCTTTAGAAAAAACAATGGATGGTCTTATAATTGAATTATATAAGGTTTTAGGTAAAACTATAATTGGCTTCGAACTTTCAAATCCTATTGAAAAAGAAATTGGAAAAAAACTAATTCAATTTAATAAGACTGTTTCAATTGCTGAAAGCTTGACAGGAGGTTTGATTTCATCAAGATTAACTTCAATTCCAGGCTCTTCAAATTATTTTAAGGGATCTATGGTAGCTTATGATACTTTGATTAAAGAAAATGTTTTAAAAGTTAATAGTGAAACCATCTCAAAACATTCAGTTGTTAGTTCAGAGGTTGCTGAAGAAATGGCATTAGGAATAAAAAAAATATTCAATACAGACTATGCTATTGCAACAACAGGAAACGCTGGTCCTTCTAAAGGAGATTCAGATCAGCCTATAGGGAAGGTTTTTATTGCCATATCTACTCCAACAGTCTTAAAATCTTTTGAATTTAACTTCGGAATGAGTAGAGAAAAGAACATAATTAAATCTGTAAATAAAGCTCTTGAACTATTTTTTTCTGAATTATTAACTAGCTAATAAAAAATTTGGCAATACTCTAAAAAAGTTGTTAATTTGCACCCTGTTTAAAAAGACTGAATTATGTCAAAAGTTTGTGA
>CAJWFY010000119.1 GCA_913031655.1 uncultured Flavobacteriaceae bacterium | reverse complement strand
TTTACAAACAGCACAGTATTTAATTCTCATTAAAATAAATATAACAATTATCTAAGCCTTATTAATCTACTCCCTTTATAGGATAATGTTGTGTTTACTTTAAGTTGCTGAATTAAAAGAAGAAGATATGCCTATGGTTTAATCATTTGGTCTTCCAGTAATAGTAGAATGAGTTTTTTCATAATTTAATTAATTCTCTTTTTGACGATGTCCAATCTACTAACTTACCATCAACAAATTGATACCATTCGTCGTATACTGCATTTAATCCTGTGAATCTAGCGCAAACCCATTCTCCTTTTGTATTAGTTATTTCAGGGTCATCAGAAGCACTAGGTTTAACTGAGAATGCAAAATTAGTTATCCATACTTGTTCCTCACCACTTGCTAGTGATTCTTGGTAACCATTTTCTGAATGGGCAATAAATTCTTCTGCATTATTTGTAATGCTTCCGTCTGCATGTCTAAATATTCCGTTATCAGAAATGTGAACTTTCATTGTTTCATAATCTCTATTTAACCATGCATTATTAAATTTATTAAATAAATCAATAGTTGCTTCACTCCCCATCATAACGGTTTGATCAGTTCCTGTGATAAAGCCATTAGTTATATTTTTTGATGGCTGATTAGTATTCTCACAAGAAACAAGTGGAATAAATAGTAATAGTAGAATTAGTTTTTTCATAATTAAGATTTTACTCTAATATACTTAAAGTCAGTTGTAAATGAAAGTAGGGGAATTAGTTGTCAGTTATAATTGAATCCAAGAAACAAGTGGAATAAACAGTAATAGTAGTATTAGTTTTTTCATACCATTAAAAAGTAAAATCAAAGTAGGTATTAGGATATGGCTCATCAATTAGTGTAAAATGCCACCATTCCTTTGAAAAAGATTTAAAACCATTTTGATTCATTATATTTTGCAAATAGTTGCGATTATTTTTTTGGGAATCTGTTATAGAGTCATAATCTATCCAAGATTTATTTCCAAAAAAATCCCAACCACTTCCCATATCAAGCTCATTACCATAATTAATACTATCAGTAAAAATTAAAGTAATATCAACAGTACTTCCTCTACTATGCCCTGATTTTTCAGAAATATATCCCTTAAAGAAAAGACTATCCTTTTTCTCCTTAGGATAATATTTGCTTTTGGTAACAGTATCTTTCAAGTCTTTTGCCCATTCAACAAAATTATTAACAGATTTCTGAGGTCTATACCCATCAAATAACTTTAACCCTAAGTTTGTTTTTGAAAGAGTATTTTGAACTTTTGTTAAAGCATCTATAGTTTCATTAGTTAACAATATGTTTCTTGGATTTTCATATCCTTTAACAGTCCGTCCCAAAAAATTATCTGAACCTGAATATCTTAGATCAATAAGAATGGGAGGTTCTATGCTTTCTATTTTTGAAAAACCTGCAGGAACATTTGATGTATTACAAGAAAAAACAAGTTGAATAAATAGTAATAGTAGAATTAGTTTTTTCATATTCTAAATATAACAATTATCTAAACCTTATTAATCTAATCCCTTTATAGAGGACTATGTTGTTAATGTATAAATAATCGGGTCCTTTGAACAAGAAAAAACAAGTGGGATAAACAGTAATAGTAGAATTAGTTTTTTCATTATCTTAAATTTAACTCCATTTTGATAACTTCTTGATGTAGGATAAACTCATAGTTAGAAAACCAATTGCATAGAGTAAATACGGAATGACTTGATGAGGAAAAATATCTTTGATTAGATAGGTCAATAATATTATACTAAGTGAAATATAAAAAAGTTTTTTATTTAGAATTTTCACAACTCTAATATAACAACTAACGAAACTGATAATAGCAGAATTAGTTTTTTCATAACCTAAATATAAGAATTGCTGAATTAAAAGAAGAAAATACGTCTAATTATTAGAACTTTTATATCTCTTTATTTCTCTTCTTCTCATCTCTTTAAATAAAACATCCTCGTTATAATCAACCTCAAATCTTTCTCTATTTTTTAATTCTTTTATATCACCATTAATATAAAATTTTGGGGTGATATAATTTATTTCAATATCTGAAGACTTTATATTATTAAGAGATTTTCCCTCAATGGTTTTAAATGAATAGAGGCTTAGATACAGTCTATATGTTTCTCTTGAATCGTATTTAGCTAATTCTCCAAGTTTTGTTTGCGGGAAAACTAATTGTCCAATTTTTACATTTATTTGATTATTCCCGAATCCTTTATATGATGCTATAGAACCATCTTTGTGTTCTATCTCAATAGAATTTTTTTCACTATGGTAAGAATAAACTTTATCGCTTTTAGATTTAAATTTATTGATAATTTCTACTACTATCCCCTTTCTAATTGCCCTGACAATCTCAGGGTTTTTAAATTCAAAACTGTAAGATTTCCAGTTTTTGGGTAAGTCTTTTTTTAAATAGGCGTTTTCTAATGAATAAAGTTCATTTACAAAATTAGTCTTACCCTTATCAAATGGCAAAATATAGGGATAATCATAATCAATTTTAGAATTTAAATTACCCTCATAGTATCGCGATGAATACTGAAACCCTATGCTTTCATCTGGATTAATTGGTTTTAATTTCATTAAAGAACCTGAAGCACTATTAACTACTCTTTTAAAACTATTAGCTCTTGTATTATTTAAGCTATTAAATTTTATAATTAAAAAATAACTTCCTGGATGATTTTTTTTATAATTAAAACTAACCGATTTATCAGAGTTAATAACATAATCTACCTCAATAATATCTCTTTGCCCAAAACTCATAAGTGGAATAAACAGTAATAGTAGTATTAGTTTTTTCATTTTACTTTTAGTTTGTTTAAAGTTTATTGCTTAACACCATCTACATAGTTTGTTGTAAATACTAATTATCAGTTTTTAAAATTTTAAATAGATTTCAATACTCTTCTCTTAATTCTCATGTACTTATTTATAGATAAGGAATAGTCTGTGTAATTTATAAATAATTTTTTTATAAATCTTGAATGTTTAGAAGGGTTTATCGACTTTAAAATTTCAAGAATTTCATAATCCTCTATTCCAAGTCTTTGAGATTCAAATCTTAATGAAGATAATGGGCCGTTTTTACCAGGGTAGATAATATGAGTATCTCCAGCTGGCAAATAATTGTTGCTAGATGCTGCAGGTGAAGGGTGCTTAACTACACTTTGTGTAAAAGGATTTGCTTTGTATTGATTTAATCCCCAATGAAGATATCCAAATGTATTATATTTTGACCCAGCCCAACCAAAATATACTTGTCTAATTCTTTCCATATCTAGAGTACGATTTAACCATTTTCCACCTGGCACTAGACACGTATAAATTAATATTTTTTCACCTTCTTTTTCTCTTTTCCTAAAAAACTCTTCATTTTCTTGAAAGTCATTAATTAAAGGACACCAAAGATCAATAGAGCCTGATAAAGATTCCTTAGCATTTGTTGCTTCCATAATTTTTATTTCAGGATAAATGGATTTTATTTGTTTAGCAGCATCTTGATAGCATTCAGCATTTACATCAGTAGGCTCATCTGAAATATGTTGAAGCCATTGATTTTTTAAATTATATTTTGAAGTAAATTTTTTTATTTTATGAATTATTGTATCAATTTCTTTTTTTCCTTCAGATGAATAATATCCCTTTTTTCTTAGAGATGTTATTAATTCAGGATTTCCCCAATTATCATTTTCACCTCTTCCTAATAAATGAGGAGACTCAAAATAAGTAAATCCATGTTTTTTGAAAATTTCAATAAATGAAATCATTTTTATTTCATCTAAAATAATCTTATTGTTTTTTAGACTAATTAACTCTTTAGGAATAATAATGCAATTTTGTCTCCCTTGTGCCATTATTTGAGCATACTTATCCAACATCTTATACCATTTCTTTGACCATCTTTTAAGATCATGCTTTTCTTCCATTTTTTGCATATTAAACCAGTTTGTATAGAAGAAATTACTGTCGATTAAATCGGGAATTAACACAGAATGAACTTTTATTTTGAATTTGAGTTTTTTTAAATTTTTTAGCTTATCACTAATAGAAATGTTTATTATATAATCTTTGTTAGATTTAAAATTTTCAGGATCAATAGTAAGTCTTATAAGAGAATATCTATATTTAGTTTTAATTCTTCTCTCCTCTAAAGGGTATATTATTTCAAAAACATCGAATGGGGCACGTCTAATTACATGTGGATTGAGTACTCCCAAAAACTGCTCTGTTCTACTATCTATGCCTGTATTTTGTTCAACGGGAACAGGTTCAATTACACTCAAGTTAACATTACTAATGTTTTTGGATTGAGTGCTAAAAGATATTAAGTTTCCAATTTCAGATTTTACTAATATATGGACTTCAGCTGCTGTATTTTTGGCAATATTTGTTGTGAAAGTATTTTTTAGTTTTACATTATTTGAATCTGGATAAACTGCCTCTAAAGTATTTAATAGTCCTGCTTCAAATTGAGCATTTGCTAATAAACTAGATATTGTAAAAAAAACTATAAGTGTAATTGATTTAATGTTCATTATTATGAAATTTAAAACTTGATTTACTTAAAATTAAGAAAAATTATTACATACATCTTTTATTAGCTTTTTAATTTAGACACTCAGAACCTCACTATTATAGATAGTTATACAAACCCCTCCCATCAAAAGAAAACTGATATTATTTGAGTAGGGTAGTACCAATTAAAAATTACTATTGAGATTTTTTGGGTTTTTAATTCAAATTGTTTTTGCAT
>CAJWFY010000118.1 GCA_913031655.1 uncultured Flavobacteriaceae bacterium | reverse complement strand
CCATAATATGTGTGTTTTGTTACTTTTAAAATGAGCGCAAATATATAAATTTTATATCAAAAAAATTAATAATTATGTATTTTTTTACATCATATAAACGAATATTTTAAAAAATAAATTTAAAATCATCATTTCCTAAAATAAAAATAAATTAATTAATTCTGTTTTTTAACAATAAATAATCCTGAATTAATATCACTAATAATTATATTTTTACTTTTAAAATACGGATAAACACTCCAAGCACCATTAAATTCAGCAGCATTCCCTTTTTTTGGATTATCATGATCGTCATCTTGTGAATGACTTGTTCTATTAGAATCTGACAAAATCACAATTCCACCATCCTCTTTTTCATTATAAGTGTCAAAAAAACCGGTCTCAACAATAGATTTTTGATCGATATTAGAAATATCCATGACTCTTAATCCAGCTGTGTAGCTAGCCAAATAAAAATTATTTTTATGAACATAACCATTGTGATCAATCGCATCAGTAGTATTTTCAAATTCAAAGTGCAAAATAGGATTATCTAAATCAGTAAAATCGAAAACTATAGATCTAGTATTGATAACCTCTTTTTTGTACTCGTCTAATTCATCTCCAACAATAAAATACTTTTGATCATCTGTAAACCAGCCTTGGTGCGTATATTGAGTTTTAGAGTACTCAACAGTGCTTATTACATTAATATTTTTTTTGTCTGTGACATCAATTATAACCACTTTATCCGCATTACTACCAACATATATTTCTTTTCCTGTGTAATCTAGATCAGGCCCTTTATAATTAACCACTTGTGCATCATGAGTATATCCGGCATCAGCAAATCCTCCTGCAAAAACTGGAGCTTTTGGATTAGCTAGATTAATCGCATGAACTCCTCCAGAAAAAGTATTAGTACCAACAGAGTATGCGAACCCAGAATCTTCATTAATTACAATATTATGGCCTTTTCCATGTTCTTTATATACAAAATCAGACATAAAAATTTCGGGTGGATTAGTTACAGAGCTAAGCTTAGTTAAATCAAATACTTGAACCCCGTGATCTTTTTCAGATTCAGTGCTACTTGATTTAAAATCAGCTACAATGTAAACGTGGTTTTTATAAACTTTTAAATCTCTCCAAATAGTAGAAATAGTTTGTGTTGGAAGTTTTCCTAGATAAACTGGATTAATAGGATCTGAAATATCTACAAACCCTGTTCCATTATCTAAACCTATTAACGCAAACTCCTTCCCAGTGACAGGGTCAGTCCAACCCCAAGAATCATTGGCGCGAGTCGCATCCATAGTTTCCAAAGAAACAAGACCAATTAAATCATAATTTTTACATTTATATGAAATTCCTGAAATATTATCAATAGCTATTCCATCCTTACAAATAGCTATAGAATTCAACTCAACATCATCGTAATCTTCAGAAATACAAGCGGAAAATAAAAAAAGGTATAAAATAAAAAAAATGTAGTTTTTCATATAATTTAAACATCTAATTTAGAGAATAAATAAGTTTTAAAGCTTAGAAAACCAAATATGTTTACCAAAATGCTTTTTTGGCACTTTAAGCTTATTATTAAAATGCCAATTTACCCCTCCAGTTCAAGTCTTCTGTTGAAAAATCTATTTTTATTTTGAAGGATATTGACCAAGTTTTATTCATCATTCTAAGTTAAAAAAGAATAAATATAAATGTTAAGTTTGCCGATATCATATTTCTTTTTTTTATTTAAAGAAATATCTAAAAAAACAAATGAAATTTAATAATCTCGGACTTTTACCTTCACTTTTAAAAGCAATAAACGAAAAAGGATACGACAAACCTTCTCCCATTCAGGAAAAAGCTATTCCTGTAATTCTTAGAGGAAAAGATGTTTTGGCATCTGCACAAACTGGAACAGGAAAAACCGCAGGTTTTACTCTCCCTATGCTTCAACTTCTTACTAAAAGCTCTAATTCACAAAATAGAAAAATCAAAGCTTTAATTTTAACACCCACAAGAGAACTTGCAGCTCAAATCTATGAAAATGTTAAAGAATACAGCGCACACATAGATTTGATATCAACTGTAATTTTTGGAGGAGTAAATCAAAATCCTCAAGTTTCTAAAATTAAAAGAGGAGTTGATATATTAATCGCTACACCAGGTCGTTTATTAGATTTAGAAAACCAAAGAGCATTATCTTTAAGTAATGTTGAAATTTTAGTTTTAGACGAAGCTGATAGAATGCTAGACATGGGCTTCCAAAGAGATATTAATAAAATAATGAATTTGCTTCCTAAAAAAAGGCAAAATTTATTATTCTCTGCTACTTTTTCAAAAGAGATTAAATCATTAGCTAAAGGAATTTTGAATGATCCTGTTCTAATAGAGACTTCTAAAGAAAATACCACAGTTGAAGCTATAATTCAATATGTATATAAAGTTGATAAAAATCAAAAATCAAATTTAATAATACAACTTATCAAAGAAGAAAATTGGACTCAAGCTTTAGTTTTCACTAGAACTAAACATGGGGCAAACAATCTTTGTAAAAAAATGATTAAAGCTAATATTTCAGCGGCAGCAATTCACGGAAATAAAAGCCAAGGAGCAAGAACCAAAGCTTTAGCGGGCTTCAAAAATGGTGTTGTTAAAATCCTTGTTGCAACAGATATTGCAGCTAGAGGTTTAGATATTCCTTTACTTCCTCACGTTGTTAATTTTGAATTACCTAATATTTCTGAAGATTATGTTCATAGAATTGGAAGAACTGGACGAGCTGGAGCAAAAGGAGAAGCAATATCTTTAGTTTGCAATGATGAGAAACAATACTTAAGAGATATTGAAAAACTTATTGGTTTAAATATTCCCTCCAAAACTAAGATTGGATTTGAACCAAATAAAAACCCTAGCTCGGAACCAATCCCTAATAAGCAAAAAAGATCTGATTTTTCAAGAAAAAAAGGAGGAGATAGAAATAGAAATCAAAGAAGGAGATAAAACATTAATACACTGTTTTTAAAATTCTATTGGTTTAATATTTCTTTTCAAAATCCTTGTTCATTAAAACCCAGTAATTCGGATCAAGAATAACATTCTTTGGTTCCTCATCTAAATCAATTACAAAATAATTTGATTTTGTTTTTATTTCAATTAATTCTATTTGGTCTTTATTATTTTCATAAACAATCCCTATTTCAATTGGCATTTCAAATAAACTTCCATCATTTTGAATCTGACTTAAATTAATGATTAACTGATTTTTATTATTATCATATTCCCAATTTCCTTTTAATTTAAAAATCCCTGGTTTATATAACCATTGTTCAAAAAATAAACTCAAATCCTTATTTGATACACTCTCCATGACTCTTTTAAAATCATCTGTTGTTACATTTAGATCTCTGTATTTATTATAATAAATTCTAATACCTTTCCAGAAAGTTTCAGTTCCTAAAACTCCACGTAGCATATGTAAAATCCAACTACCTTTTTGATAAGTTTGACTACTTGTTACATTCTTCATGTCCTTTAAATTATCATGAACTATTCGATAATTTGGGTTTTTATCGTAAAAAGTATCCACTCTTTTTTGGCTTGATTTGAGCCCCATTATAAAATCTTCTCTTCCGTACTGATGTTCGATAAATAACAAAGTAAAATACGTAGCGAAGCCTTCACTTAACCAAATATCATCCCAATCATATTCTGTTACAGCATTTCCAAACCATTGATGAGCAATTTCGTGAATAACTACATTTCTCCAGCGTTCATTACGATCTCCAACAACTGATTTATCACTATATAAAATTGCAGAAGCAGCCTCCATTCCTCCACTCACACTATTAGATTGTATGTTGGCTAACTTTTCATATGAAAATGGACCAATATAATCGCTGTAAAATTTTAAAACTTCTTTCGTAGGTTCAGCGAAATCATAAAATCCTGCATCTCTATCTTGTTTAAATACCCAAGTTTGAATCGATTTACCATCAAATTCATCAACATATTGAACTGCAAAATCAGCTACCCCTAAAACAAATAACCAACTAGCAATTGGAACTGACTGCTTCCAATGTGTAATTCGCTTATCATTATTAAGGTTAGTTTCTTCAATTTTAAGACCATTTGATACAATTTGATAATGATCTGGCGCAGTAACAACAAATTCACACATGGCTTTATCATATGGGTGATCAATAGTAGCAAGCCAATGACGACTTAAATTCGGCCAGTTATCACTAAAAAAAGTGCGATCTCCATATTTATTTTTACCAATAATTAACCCACTTTGAGGAATACCCTTATACCTTATTTTATAATTGGAAAATTGATTAGTTTTTGAAGGCTTTGGTAAATTTATTAATAACTCATCATTCTTATGAGAAAAACTTAGCATATTGCCATTAGATGAAACCTCACTAACAACCATTCCTTTATTTTCTAATTTACTAGAAACATTTATTAAATCCAGTCTTAATATTTCCACACCTGAACCTAAGAAACAGATGTCAATAATCACTTCGCAAGTAATCTCATCAGACTTATCAGATAACTCTATATTAAAAACATAATTTACAGCATCAATTTTTGGATTTTTAGGATAATTATCGTTTAAAGCAAGTGCTTTATTTGAAAAAAAAATAATTGTAATTAAACAAAATATTTGATAGATCTTATTTTTTATTAATGTCATAATTTTAATATCGTTTACAATTTTTAATAATAATTATTTCAAATCAATCCACTGATCTTATTAATATTAAAAATTATTCTTAAATTGTTATTATATCAAGTTACAAATAAA
>CAJWFY010000117.1 GCA_913031655.1 uncultured Flavobacteriaceae bacterium | reverse complement strand
CGAAAAGAAACAAGTCATTTGAAAGGTCTTAAAATTGGAATAATGGGATGTATTGTAAATGGGCCTGGAGAAATGGCTGATGCAGATTATGGATATGTGGGTACTGGTAAAGGAAAGATTACACTTTATAAAGAACAAACTGTAGTGGAAAAAAATATCTCTGAGGAAAAGGCTGTAACTGCCTTAATTGACCTTATCAAAGAGCATGGGGATTGGGTGGAGCAAATTAATTAAGAACAATAAATTTATTGTAGCACTTATCTTAAATTACGCCTTATGGCGTATTGTGGTGCTGAGCTCAATTACATATTTTTGTTTTGAAAAAATTCTTGTGAATATATTTATAAATTAAAAAGAAAAAATGAAAAAGGCCTTAATTTTAGATCTCTAAGATTCTACGATACTGTTTTTTACACAACACTATATTTGAGTACATTTGCACTCAATAAATTAATTATATGATCAACATAACTAATCTTCACAAATCCTACCAAATGGGGGAAAATTCCTTGCATGTTTTAAAAGGAATTGACCTAAAAATTAATGAAGGTGAATTAGTTGCTATTATGGGATCCTCCGGTTCTGGAAAGTCTACTCTTTTAAATATTATTGGAATGTTGGATAACTATGAGTTAGGATCATACGATTTAGACAGTATTCCCATAAAAGATCTTGATGAAACAAAGGCAGCCAAATATCGAAATAAATTTCTGGGATTTGTTTTTCAATCTTTTAATTTAATAAACTATAAAACTGCTGTTGAAAATGTTGCACTTCCTCTTTATTATCAAGGAATGGGCAGTAAAGAACGTCAAGAGATAGCACATGAGTATCTAAAAAAAGTAGGATTATCCAAATGGGCAGGACACCTACCCAGTGAACTATCTGGTGGTCAAAAACAAAGAGTGGCTATTGCTCGAGCATTAGCATCACAACCAAAAGTACTACTAGCAGATGAACCAACAGGAGCTCTAGACTCACAAACTTCCGAAGAAGTAATGAGTCTGATAAAAAAAATAAATAATGAGGGGAAAACAATATTAGTTGTTACACACGAACATGAAATAGCTAATATGTGCAACAGGATAATTACATTAAAAGATGGCGTAATCATTACAGATATTAACACACAAAAATGATATTTAGTAAAGATAGTTGGAGAGAAATTTTTGACACAATTAAAAAAAATAAACTCAGAACATTTCTTTCTGGGTTTACTGTTGCTATGGGAATTTTTATTTTTGTAATACTATTTGGGTTTGGGAATGGTCTGCAAAATAGTTTTGCAAAATATTTTACTGATGACAAGGTCAATACTATAAGAATATACCCAAGTTCGACTTCTTTACCATACAAAGGCTACACCGCAAATAGAACGATAGAGTTTACTAATCAGGATCTTGTTGAAATAAAAGAAAATTTTAATGATCAAATCAAAGATATAGTTGTTAGAAATACAAGATACTTTCAAATTAAATATAAAGAAAAATCAAATAATTACCAAGTTAGAGCTGTTTCACCTGGACATAAAGAGGCAGAGATGACTATAATTATGCAAGGGAGGTATCTTAATGAAGGAGACATTGCCAATAGTAAAAAACATGTTGTGATTGGAAGATTGGTTGCTCAAGATTTATTTAATGACAAGAATCCTATTGGTCAATATATTTTTGGTAGTAATCATAGCTGGAGAGTAGTAGGCGTATTTCAAGATGAAGGGGGAGATAGAGAAGAAAGAACTCTGTATGTCCCATATACTGCAATGCAAGAAATACAGAAAAATAATGACAAAATTGAACAGATGATTGTCGTATATAATCCAGAAATGGATTACGCAGCATCAATGGAATTAGAAAGAAAATTAGAAGATTTTATAAAAAAGAAAAAATTTATTTCACCTGAAGACAATAGAGGGGTTTATGTTAGCAACACTGGGGATGCACTTGAAAATTCTAAAAATTTCGATTCGCTTCTACAAATTGTTGTTTCATTTATTGGAATAGGTACTCTTATAGCTGGGATAATAGGAATTAGTAATATAATGGTATTTGTTGTTAAAGAAAGAACCAAAGAAATAGGTATAAGAAAGGCAATTGGAGCTACACCTAAAAGCATTATAGCAATGATTTTACATGAATCAATATTTATCACAACAATTTCTGGATATATAGGTCTTATCTTTGCTATGATTGTACTAAAATTAATAGGAAATAATTTGGAAGCAAAATATTTTATTTCCAATCCATATATAGACACAGGGGATGCAATATGGGCAACTATAATATTAATATTTTTTGGAGCCTTGGCAGGATATCTACCCGCAAGAAAAGCAGCTAAGATTAAACCTATAATTGCCTTAAGAGATAAATAGATGAATTCATTATTTGATAAAGACACTTGGCAGGAAATTTTTGGCTCAATAAGTCAAAATAAAATAAGAACTGTAATAACTATTATTGGAGTTCTATGGGGAATATTTTTATATATTGTACTTTCCGGACTAGCTAAAGGAGTTGATAATGGTTTCGAAAAACAGTTTGAAAGAATTTCATCTAATAGCTTGTTTATTTGGTCGCAGAATACAAGCATTCCCTATGCCGGATTTAAGACTTCTAGAAATTGGGATTTAAAATTAAGTGATGTAGACGAATTGAAAAAAAATATTCCTGAAATACAATATATTGCTCCTAGAATTCAAAGAGGGAATTTCGGTTCATCTGGAGCTAATGTTGTAAAGGGAACACGTTCAGGAACATTTAATATTTATGGTGACTTCCCTATTTTAACAACAATATCAACAAAAGATATTTATGATGGAGGTAGGTTTATTAATGAACTAGACATAAAGGAGAGTAGAAAAGTATGTGTAATAGGTGAAAGGACCCAAAAAGAATTATTTAAAGATAATATAAATCCAATTGGAAATTTTATTAAAATAAATAATATTTACTTTAAAGTTATCGGAATTCATAAATATAGAGATGAAGGAGGGGGGAGTTTTGATGATGATGGAGATATTCATGTTCCATTCTCAACATTTAAGAGAATCTATAATACTGGAGATTATGTAGGGTTTTTACTAATTGCCGGATTTGATGATGTTGACATTATAGCCGTAGAAAAAAAAATAAGAACACAATTAAAGAAAATCCATAAAATTCATCCTGACGACAAACAAGCGATAGGTGGCTTTAACCTTGGGGCTCTATTCACAAGAATTACTAGCTTTGCAAAAGGAATGTCATTTCTGTCATTAATTATAGGAATTGCAACTATTCTGGCAGGAGTTATTGGAATAGGAAATATATTACTAATCTCCGTTAAAGAAAGAACAAAAGAAATAGGAATAAGGAGAGCTATTGGCGCTAGCCCAAATCACATAAGAAAACAGATTATTTTAGAATCTGTCTTTTTAACTATCATTGCAGGTGTAATAGGCATAATCCTTGGGGCATTTGTATTATACATCATTAATATAGCAACTGAAGGCTCAGAAATACCATTTACAAATGCAACAGTTCCAATTAGCTTTATATTAGGCGCCCTATTTTTAATGGTAGGATTAGGGACTTTAATAGGATTTATTCCTGCAGAAAAAGCAATAAGTATTAAACCAATAGAAGCATTAAGAGAAGAATAAAAAATAAAAATTATGAAAAATTACAAGAAAATTGCAATAATATTACTAATCATTGGGATAGTATTTGCTACGACATTCTTTATAACATCAAATAATAAAGCATTAGTTCCTTTCGAAACAACTATGATGATGAAGGCTACAATTGAAAACAAAATAGTTGCAACTGGAAAGGTAGTGCCTGAAGATGAGGTGGAAATAAAACCTCAAATTGCTGGAATTATTGACAAGATCCTAGTAAAGGAAGGAGATAAGGTTAAAGCCGGAGACTTACTAGTAAAAATAAAAGTTGTACCAAATGAACAAACTCTTAACAGCGCTGAGGGAAGAGTAAAGAGTTCTAGAATTATTTTAACCAATTCAGAAATAGAATTTAAAAGAAATAAGTCTTTATTCTTAAAAGAGATTATTTCAGAGCAGGAGTATAATAATATTGAACTTCAATATAACCAATCACTTCAAAACTTAAAGAATGCTCAAAGTGATCTTCAAATTATAAAATTAGGATCTTCAGATGGATCAAGCGTTACAAATACAAATGTTAGAGCTACAATTACAGGTACAATATTAGAAATACCAGTTAAGAAAGGTGATCAAGTCATACAAGCTAATACATTTAATCAAGGAACAACTATTGCAACAATTGCGGATTTAAATATCATGATATTTGAAGGGAAAGTAGATGAAGGAGAGGTTAGTAAGCTGAAACAAGAAATGGATATGATAATTAACCTTGCAGCTATTGAAGAAAAAAACTATCCAGCAAAATTAAAATTTATTGCACCAAAAGGAATTGAAGAATCTGGTGCCGTACAATTTAAAATAGAGGCTGATGTATACTTAGATGACGAATATTTTGTTAGAGCCGGATATAGTGCAAATGCTTCAATAATAACTGCTCAAAGAAAAGAAGTAGATGCTTTAAATGAGGCGGTCATACAATATGATCTTGAAACCAAAAAACCTTATGTAGAAATAGAAGTTGGCGATCAAGAATTTGAAAGAAGAGAAATTGTTTTGGGATTAGCAGATGGAATTAATGTAGAAATAATATCAGGACTAAAAAAAGATGAAAAAGTCAAGATATGGAGTATTACGCAACCTAAAAAAGGTGGTTTTAGTGTTACCGTAACAAATTAAGAAATGAAAACGAAAATGAAATCAATAATTTTTACTGC
>CAJWFY010000116.1 GCA_913031655.1 uncultured Flavobacteriaceae bacterium | reverse complement strand
TCTGACCATTTTATTTTTTATAAAAAATCCTATCAATTTAAAAAGATAGTAGGCCAATTTATGTCTATGCAAATCATTAACAACTACTCCAATTGTTGCTTTATTAGTTGTTGTTTTTAGAAATGATATAAGTTCTTCGTTTTTAAAATGGTGTAAAAACAGGGTACATAAGACGACATCATATGATTGTTTTTTGAAATCTTCTGATAATATATCAAGTGTTTTAAAACTCAGTTCCGAATACTCTTTTGATAATTCCTTTGCATACTCTATTGCTGCAAGGTTTGCATCAATTCCTATGAGATTAAAAGAATAGTTGTTCTTTCTGCCAAACTTAGCAACATCACGTAAGATATCACCGTTTCCACACCCTAAATCTACAATTGTAATTGTTTTGTTTTTTGATTGATTTTTAAGGAGATTTTTAAGTCCATTAATTGTTACTGAATTACCACCCAAAAATCTATTAATGATTTCTAGCTTGTCAAGAGTGTCTCTAAACAGAACTCCCTCCATTGTAAAATCATCCATAATTTCCATTTCTGAGGATCGATGGGAAGTGTCAACTAAAAAACTCATATTGGTTTGATGTATTTTCCATGAGTAAATTGGATTATTTTAGGTAATAAAAAAGGCATTATTTTTAAAATTGAATAAGCAATTTGAGAAACAGTTTGATTTCTAAACAACCTAGCTATAAAATGTCCAGTCTTTAATCGTGTTTTAAACTCTTTGTTCCAATCTTTAAAATATTGTTTTTCCAAATCTTCTCTTGTTTTTATTTCTCCGTTTAAAAACTTTAGTATCCGTATACTTGCTAATCTTGCACTTGTAATAGCCATTCCCATTCCATTTCCACATAATGGATGAATCATACCTGCAGTATCTCCACACATAATGATATGATTCTCTACGGGTTTTTTAGTTTCAAAAGAAATTTGACTTATTGTTAGGGGTTTTTTAAAAACAGAGTTAGACTCTTCAAATATTTTTTTTAAGTGCTTGTTCTTAAAGACTACTTGCCGCTGAAAATCTGTAATATTTTTATATTTTTTAAATGAATTATATTCTGTAATGTAACATAAATTAATCGAATTGTTTTCTACTTTAGACACCCCACAGTACCCCCCTTTAAAATTATGTAGAGCTATAAGATTTTCTGGAAAATCTCCTTTTACATGAATTTTAACAGCGAGGTAAGGTGATTTTTTTTTAATGAATTTTCTATTCATCTTTTGGTCTAATACTGACCTTTTACCAAAAGCGCCAATTGTAATTTTACTTTGAAAATATTTTGAATCTTTAGTTTCAACTGTAAAAACTCCTTTATTAAAAACTATAGAGTTTACGGAATCTTTTAAAACCTCAACTCCGTTGGATTGTGCTTTTTTCAATAATAAGCTGTCTAAAAAATAGCGGCTCATTCCAAAACCTCCTAAAGGTAACTCACCATTAATTAAATTACTTTTTCTAGTACTAACTTGTACTTTACTAATTTTTTTAGCCCCTTCTTTTATTGGATCAATTCCTAAAGAATTTAAATATGGAAGTACTTCATTAGAAATATACTCTCCGCATACTTTGTGTTTTGGATAGGAGTTTTTTTCAATAAGTAACACTCGATGCTTGAATTTTGATAAATGGATTGCGTTTGTTAACCCCGCCAATCCACCACCAATTATAATTACATCAAAAGTTGTTATATTTTTCAAATTTATTTTATTAAAAATATTCTAATTAAATTTTTAGTCTTTATTAAGAAATGAATTCCTGATTATTTGTATAAGAGTTGATTTATTTTTTTGTGGAATAAATAGTGGAATTAGCTTTTTTATATTATTAAAATTAACTTAATTCTTTGTGCAATCAAAACTTATAACAGTAGTTGTATAATTTAACCCTCCGACTCCACCGTTTAAAACTTGTACGATTATTGTACGGCCAGTACTACTAAAAACCCAAAAAATCTCAATAGTAATTTTTAATTGCAACTACCCTACTCAAATAAGATCGGTTTTCTTTGGATGGGAGGTGTTTGTATAAGTATGTGTAATAGTTAGATTGTATTTATAAATACATGGAAATCAAAAGTTTATGAAAAATAATATTAAAACTAATGTATTTCAAACTCATAATTTCCAGGTTCTAAAATGAAGGGGTTAGATAAATCTAAGGTTCCTAATAGTTTTTTTTGTATCACTTCTTTAACAGAGTTATCAAAAAATAATTCCGCTTGACTATTTGGAGGAATAATAACCTTATATATTACAATATCTCCTATTCTTTTCCATGATGATACAAGTTTTCCATAAGGGCTCATAAAAGTAGCTTTAAAGTCTGTTAAATCGTTTACAAAGTGAGGTTTTAGTAATATATTTTTAAATCCTGGATTGTTTACATCAGTATTTATTCCTCCCAAAGTCTTATAAAACCAGGCGCTGACCTCTCCAAACATAATATGGTTTAGAGAAAGATCACTTTCTGCACTTAAATCCCAATTTTCGTATAGTGTTGTAGCTCCATTCTCAATCCAATAGCCCCAAGAGGGATATTCTTTAGAGGAAGCTAATTTAAAGGCAAGGTTTGCGTATCCATTTTGGCTTAAGGCGTTTAAGATAGTTTTTGAACCTAAAAGACCAACATCTAATTTTGAGTTGTTTTCAATAACAGATTTTGCAAGTTTATCTGCAA
Organism: uncultured Flavobacteriaceae bacterium; assembly: GCA_913031655.1. GTDB lineage: Bacteria > Bacteroidota > Bacteroidia > Flavobacteriales > Flavobacteriaceae > MAG-121220-bin8. The sequence goes on along the minus strand of CAJWFY010000116.1, from coordinate 2,130 downwards.
CTAATTGTTTTTTTTCTTTATCAACAATTCCCCTGAACAAAGCCATACTCATTTCTGTTTGAGTTCCTGAGGCATAGGTATTAGTTTCTTTGTCAAAATATTTATTATTAATTGATGATTTAATGTCAATTGCTAAATTTTTAAATTCAAATGCCTCATTATTATGACCTAATATTTTAGCTATTTTTGAAATTAACAGTACGTCTGTGTAATAAAAAATTGAGGAAGTAAATTCTAAGTTTGATTTTGATTTAACAGGAACCCAATCACCTAGACCCCAACTGGTTAAATTATCTTTACTAACACTTTTTATCTTAAAAACATACCGTCTCATATTTTCATAATTCTCCTCAAGAATTCTAGTATCACCATAGAATTTATAAACATTCCAAGGAATCAATATCATTGAACTGGTCCAATCAGGACCATTTCCCCATGAGTAACCCCAACCTGCTGTAGGTATTATTGAAGGTAATGTTCCGTCAATTTGTTGTTCATCTCTATGATCGTCCATCCATTTTTCATAAACTAAAATTCCATCGAAATTGAATAAAGCTGTCTCAATTACGGTATGTGCATCACCAGTCCAACCATTCTTTTCTCGCTGAGGACAATCTGTTGGATAACCAAATAAATTTGATAAATATGCTTTGTTAGTTGCATCCCAAATTTTATTAATTAGGTTATTTGATGTTTCTACACTTCCAATGGGTTCCACATCAGTATGAGTAAAATAAGCAGTTAAATTATTTTTATTTAACTCAACCTTATTATCAATTTTTACCTCTGCATATCTAAATCCTTTATAATTAAACATCGGAGAAAAAATTTCTTGTCCATTTCCACTAAGTGTATAAATATCTGTCTGAAAAGGATCTTTATCATCTATTGGACGGTAATGGACCTCAATTCCACTATTATCTAAACGTCCATCTTTTAATTGTTCCCCATGTTTTACTCGAGCAACAGTCCCTTTAGGTCCATTAACTTTTAACTCGGTAATTCCTGACATATTTTGACCAAAATCAAATAAGTAAGTGTCCTCTGATACTTTTACACATGAGACTGCAGGATAAATTCTTACTTTTCTAACTGGGGGTAATTGTTGTGAAGTAATTTTTTCAGTTGGTTTAGGTACTTCAATTATCGGTTTCCAAAATTTATTTCCTTTATTATTATCCGTATGTTCTGCAGTGTAAATACTATTAAACTGTATGTTACCAAAGGAAGTTTTCCATGATTTATCAGAAACTATTTTTTCTTGTTTTCCATTTTCATAATCAATAATCATTTCAAATGTAAAACGTGGCCGTGATCTCCAGTGAGCTTTGTGGAAATTCCATACTGCGATGGACTGATGATTAATCCACCCATTACCAAGAACAATATCAATTATATTATTTGATTTCAGTAAATCTGTAACATCATATGTATTGTATAAAATTCTTTTATCAAAACGTGTGTAAATAGGATTCATAAACTCATCTCCTACTTTCTTTCCATTAAGTTTAAAATTATGTAAACCAGCTGAACCTATGTATACAGTTGCCTGTTGGACTGCAGAATGAGTTTTAAATTCTTTTTTAAAATACGGAGCTCTTTTTTCATCTATATCTTCTTTATCAGTAATCCATTTTGCATTCCAATTATCTTTAATTCCAGTCTGAAAGGAGGAGTATTTTGAATAAGAACTTTCATTTCCCTTATCATCCCAAACTTTTACGACCCAGTCGTAGCGAGTATTTGATAATAATTTTTTTCCATCAAAGACTACCAAATTTAAGTCTGATTTTATTTTACCACTATCCCATACTATTGATTTACTTTTTTTTAAATCCATTACATTTTCAGTCACCAAAACTTGATAAAATAATTGTGTCTTTACATTAGAGTTTTCGGGAAGTTTCCAAGAAAAACGAGGAAAATCTGTATCAATTCCTAAAGGATTTACTGAATATTCGGTCTTTAAATCTACAGGAGCATATTTGTTTCTATCACAAGAGAAAATTATTAAAACAATTAAAAATAAAATAATACGATTATTCATTTATCAAAACTTTTTTTTCTTGGTGCGTCTCGAAATCTACAAGTGGAATAAACAGCAATAGAATAATGAGTTTTTTCATATTC
>CAJWFY010000115.1 GCA_913031655.1 uncultured Flavobacteriaceae bacterium | reverse complement strand
AATCATTTAAAAGAAATTTCTTTTTTAACAAGTTTAATTAAACCTGACTTAGGTTATATCACAAACTTTGGAAAAGCACATCTAGAAGGATTTGGAGGTTTAAAAGGTGTGATTAAAGGAAAAAAAGAGTTGTTTGACTGGTTAATACAAAACAATAAACCAATACTAATTAATGCTGATGATGAAATACAATTTAAATTTAAAAATAAGAATTCTATTACTTTTAGTAACAAGGTAAAATCTGACTATATTTTTAGTAAATCAAAAACAGGTGATTATTTGTCAATAAATTATAAAGACACAAAAGTAAACAGTAAATTAATAGGTGATTATAATTTTTCAAATATAGGTGCAGCAATAGCACTTGGTTTATACTTCAAAATTCCTATTCAAAATATCAAAAAATCAATAGAATCATACATCCCTCAAAACAACAGATCTCAAATAATAAATAATTATAATCAAAAAATAATTTTAGATGCCTATAACTCCAACCCAAGTAGTATGTTGGCCGCTATAGACTCATTTACAAATTTCAAAGGCTCAAAAGCTGCAATATTAGGAGATATGTTTGAATTAGGGAAAGAGTCAAATAACTTACATCTTGAAATTGTTGAGTATTGTATTAAGAATAAAATAAATAAAGTTTTTTTAGTAGGAAGCGAATTTTATAAAGTGCGAAATAAAGAATCGAAATTATTATTTTTTGAAACTAAATATGATTTTGAAAAATATTTAAAATCAAACGATATTAAAGAAAATAATATTCTAATTAAAGGATCTAGAGGGATGAAAATGGAAGAAATAGTTAAAATGTTTTAACTATTTAATCAATAGGTTAATGATAATAAAATTATAATTATGAAAAATACTTTTTTAATTTTTACTAGTCTTTTTGCTTTTATAAGTTGTCAAACTACAATAACTAGTGACTGGAATCCTTATGATGAGTCAGTCGAAATTTCTGACAACAAAAAGCATAGTATTGACAGAATGCAATTCAAACTCATTCAATCAAAGCATAATAACAAGAATACATGGTTTAAGCCATTTGAACAAGAACTAAAGAGTTTCACAGAAAAGGATTACACCAATTTGAAAGAACTAATAATAGAGAAAGATATACCAACTATTCAAAAATTCATTATTTCAGGAAGATTAACCTATGAAGAATTAACTCTATTTTACTTATATAGAATTAAAAAAATTGAATTTAATAAAGATCAATATCTTAACTCTATAATATCTTTAAACCCAGATATATTAAATCAAGCTAGAGAAAAAGACAATAAAAAACCAAAATCTATTTATTCTTTATATGGTATTCCAATACTATTAAAAGATAATATTAACTATAAAGGAATCCCTACAACTGCAGGTTCTGTAGCATTAATGGATAATAATGCAGACGACGCGTATGTTGTGAAAAAATTAAAAGCAGATGGAGCAATTATTCTAGGAAAAACAAACTTGAGTGAGTGGGCTTATTATTTCTGCAACGACTGTCCTCTTGGTTACAGTGCAGTTGGAGGGCAAACTTTAAACCCTTACGGAAGAAAAAAATTTGAATCTGGAGGCTCTAGTTCAGGAAGTGGTGTAGCCATTTCTTCAAATTTTTCATCAGTTGCCTTAGGATCAGAAACTTCAGGTTCCATATTATCACCAGCATCATTAAACTCAATAGTAGGCTTAAAACCCACTATTGGATTAGTAAGTAGAACTGGAATTGTTCCAATCTCTAGTACTTTAGATACTTCAGGTCCAATGACAAAAAATGTAATTGATAATATTATAGTTTTCAATGCTATAATTGGGATTGACAAAGAAGATAGCTTCTCAGTTAATAAAGATAAAATTGAAATAGAGTCAATTATAAGTTCAACATTAAAAAATAAAAGATTTGGTGTGTTTAAAAATCTTTTAAATGAACCACTATATGCTAAGGCTATTGAAAAAATAAAAAAAGAAGGTGGTCTAATATTTGAATTCACTCCTCCTGAAATTAATTATAGCGGATTTAGAGAAATTTTAGACGTAGACATGAAAAATGATTTACCTAAATACCTTAATAAATATTCTAAAAATTCAATAAAAAATATAAAAGAAATAATAGACTTTAACCTTAAAGATTCTTTAAAAAGAGCTCCATATGGTCAAGGGATTTTTAAAAGTATTGTATCAAATAATACTACAGATTTAGAAATTTCGGAGATTAAAAACAGAATAAAAATTGAAGGTAAAAGATACTTTGATGAAGCTATAAGTAAATATGATTTAGATGCCATTCTCTCAATAAACAATTACCATGCATCATATGCTGCTGGAGCTTATTACCCTTGCTTAACAATCCCTATGGGCTACAGAGAAAATGGTTTACCTTCAAATTTAACATTCATTGGCCCATCCTTCAGCGAAGGAAAATTATATCAACTAGGTTATGCCTTTGAAAAAGAAACTAATTATAGAATACCTCCTTCTAATTAACTCATGAATCTTTCAAAATAAGTTGAAAAAGTCAAAAGTTTTGGGCTTTTAACTTCAAAAATTAGACTTTTTTCACAAACATCTAAAGTAATCTGTTTTCTTTCTTGAATTTTTATAAAAGCTCCCTTTAAAGCTTTATCATTTTCTATGCTAATTGAACCATTAATTAAGAAAAAAGAATAAATAAATTTATCATCTAATTCTAAAGTAAAGATGCCTTTATCAAAATCATATTCTTTTATTTCTACCCCCTCTGAGTCCATTTCAAAATGAGATTTGTCACCTTTAATTGTAGTAGTTTTGATTTTATTTAAAACAGTAACTGGAAAATCTTTTTTTTTATAATCATTATAAGTGGCAGGATTCTCTAAAGTTTTTGACACATCAGGATCAAACCAAATTTGAAATATTTCCGACTTGTCAAGTATTTCTTCAGCATGCGAAATTCCACTTCCTGCTCTAATGATTTGAACATCTCCTTTATTTAGAGAAATCCATTTTTGTTGTTTCGAATCGTAGTGTTTTATCCCTCCCTTAATAACAAAACTACATATTTCAAACCCTTGGTGAGGGTGTAATCCAATAGTACTTTTGTGATTAGGGGTCCATGCGTTAGCCCAGTAGAATAAATTAGAATAGGGTTTTAATTCTCCCCCATCTTGAGGAAACCCTATGGGTTTTTTTTCTAAAATTTCTCCATTATTAAAACTTCCTGAAGCTTGAACTTCTTTATTATAAACTACAATAGACATAGATTATTTATTGTTTTTTAAATAATCTAAAGTTAAAGTCGTCATAGACTTCATTCCTGTTAACATTGCTGAATCATCAACATAAAAATCAGGTGTGTGATGAGGTGCTGCTTTTGAGGGATCAGTTCCTTTTTTAGCACCACCAATAAAAAAATAGATGCCTGGAATTTTTTCTTGAAAAAAAGAAAAATCTTCAGCTCCAGTAATAGCATTCATAGAGTTAACATTCTCAGAGCCATTAATTCTTTTTAAAGATGGTAACATTTGATTATACAATTCAGGATCATTGTAAGTAATGGGATAGCTAACTAAATATGTGATTTTGGCTTTTGCATTGTTAGCTTCAGCTATATTATAAACTATCTTTTCCAGTCTTTTTAAAACTGTTTTTTTCATGTTTTCATCCAGAGTTCGAATTGTTCCTAACATATAAAGACTTTCAGGAATTATATTACTTCTAACGCCTCCGTGAATACTACCAATAGTTACTACTGCTGCTGCTTCAGTCAAAGGCATACTTCTACTAACTATAGTTTGAATTGAGTTGATCATCTGAGAAGCTGTAACAATTGGATCCACACCTGTCCAAGGAGTTGACCCATGAGTTTGTACTCCTTCAATATCAATTCTAAACTCATTTACAGCCGCCATTATTCCCTTTGGTCTAACGTAAACTTTTCCTGCACTAATTTGAGACCAAATATGAAGACCAAAAATAGCATCTACATCAGGATTTTTCAACACACCTTCCTTTACCATTAATTCAGCTCCTCCTTCCTCTCCTGCAGGAGCTCCTTCTTCAGCAGGTTGAAAAATAAATTTTATAGAGCCTGGAATCTGATCTTTAATGTCATATAACACTTTAGCAACTCCTAATAATATTGCAGTATGAGTATCATGTCCACAAGCATGCATAACTGGAACTTCTTCTCCATTATATTCACCAATCATTTTAGAAGCCCAAGTCAAATCAGCTCTTTCTTTAACAGGAAGTCCGTCAATATCAGCTCTTAATGCCACAACAGGACCAGGTTTTCCACCTTTTAACACAGCCACAACCCCAGTTTTTGCTATACCAGTTTGAGGCTCTAAACCAATTTTCCTTAATTCGTCAGCTATTCTTTCAGAGGTTTTAAATTCTCTATTACTTAGTTCTGCATTTTCATGAAACCAATGCCTTAATTCAATAACCTCATTTTCATAACCAGAGATTAAATCAGATATTTTTTTGTCAAACTTTTGAGAAAATGAAATGAATGAAGTAAAAAGAAAAAATAAGTATATTTTTTTAATCATAATTTTAAACTTTTGAATACTAAATTTCACAAAAAAAAAATTAAAATACTACTTTTTAATCAAGTAAGTTTTAAAAATTATATAATATAATTTCAAAGTCTATAATAAAACACTGAACTAATATTTCTTTTTTATTATCGAAATTAACAATCAAACAAGTTGAATAAAATTTATGATAAAATAAAAAAACCTCACAATGTGAGGTTTTTTATGTGGGTCATACTGGATTCGAACCAGTGACTTCTACCCTGTCAAGGTAACACTCTGAACCAACTGAGTTAATGACCCTTTGTTAAACACAAGTAAAATTAGTGTTTTTGTATACCATATTTTTTAAAATAATTCCA
>CAJWFY010000114.1 GCA_913031655.1 uncultured Flavobacteriaceae bacterium | reverse complement strand
ATCAGGTATTTTACTTAAATCAATATTATTTAGATTATTGAAAGCTGATGACATGGTTAATTTATAAAGAATTTTTTTCTATTTGAATATCTATCAAAAATGATTCTGCAGATTTAGGGTAATCTACTTTGATTGATTCATAATACTTCAAAGCTACTTTTTTATTCCCTAGTAAAGTTGCAATATTACCTGCTTTTAATAAAAATTTTGGAGTGGTAAAATCATTTGAACTAGAGTTTGCGGCAGAGCTATAAGAATCTAAAGCATCATCCAATTGATCAAGCTCAGCAAATGAATCTCCAATAGATCCTATCGCTAAAGCTTTTAAAATTTCATCATCGCTATCAAAATCTTTTAAATACTCTATCGAATTTTTAAAATCATTTAAATGATAATATGCCATACCTGCACTATAAACAGAAATATCTGCGGCATCAGTTCCAGAGTAATTACTTATTATATCTAAAAAACCATACTTACCATCTGCTCCATTAAGAGACAATAAAAATAAAGAGTCACTTTTTTCTGAGCTAATTAAAGCTTGGCTAAAATAATTTTGCGCTGTAAAAAGTTCGTTATTTGCTTCATTAGACATTGGCTCAACAATCAGTTTTGAATAACCCAAAAATCCTAAGACTACAGTGACAGTGATTCCAACAAAACCAATAATATAGTTTTGATATTTAGAAACGACTTGCTCTGTTCTAGATGCACTTTGGTCTAATGTTTCAAAAACCTCAGCTGTTGTACTTTCGTTTTTATTTGAATCTAATTTTTTTGATTTAGATTTAAATCCTTTTTTATTATAAGTTGCCATGATTAATTATTATTAGTTCGGTAAAAATAAAATTTTATTCCAATGATTTAAGAGAAAAAACTAATTATTTTTATATAATTTGCATATGGTTGTATAATTTGACTTAAAATTAATAATGAAATCTTTAATTCTTAATAAATTATCATTGATAAATTATAAAAATATTTTATCAAATGATTTTATTCTTGACACTAAAATAAACTGTTTTGTAGGAAACAATGGGGTTGGGAAAACTAATATTCTAGATTCTATTTACCATTTAGCGATGAGCAAAAGCTATTTTCATTCAGTAAGTTCTCAGACAGTAAATCATAATGCTGAATTTATGCTAATTGAAGGCGATTTTAATAAAGGAAATAAAGTTGAAAATATTATATGTAGCTTAAAAAAGGGTCAAAAGAAAACATTAAAAAGAAACAATAAGATCTACAAAAGGTTTTCAGATCATATTGGATTAATCCCTGTTGTAATGATTTCACCTTATGATAGAGATTTAATTCAAGAAGGTAGTTCAAATAGAAGAAAATTTATTGATAACGTTATTTCCCAAAACAATAAAACTTACCTAAATCTTATAATTACTTATCAGAAAATACTATTTCAAAGAAATGCATTATTGAAGTTTTTTAGAAAAAAACAAACTTTTGATATTGACATTCTTAAAGTTTATGACAATCAACTTTCTGAACTTAGTATTCCAATACACAAAACTAGATTAGAGTTTTTAAAAAATTTCGTTCCGGTTTTTATAAAAAGATATAACTCAATTAGTCAAAACAAGGAATCTGTTAATATAACTTATGACAGTCAGCTTAATCATGAATCATTAATTTTTTTATTAAATAATAGTTTAGAAAAAGATAGAATTGTTCAATACACAAGTTGTGGAACACATAAAGATGATTTAATTTTTGAAATAGATGATTTTCCTGTAAAAAAATTCGGAAGTCAAGGCCAACAAAAATCTTTTTTAATAGCATTAAAGCTAGCCCAATTTGATTATTTAAAAGCTGAATTAAACTCGCCCCCAATACTTCTTTTAGATGATATTTTTGACAAACTGGACAATAATAGAGTGAAGCAACTTATACAGTTAGTAAATAATGACGAATTTGGGCAGATATTCATCTCTGATACTGATTATGAAAGAACTGAAAATATAATAAAAGAAATTGATTCTTCATATAAAATGTTTAAACTATGAAAAGAAATTTTAAGTCTAAAAGTATTAAGACGATTTTAGATAATATGATTTCAGGGTCAAACACACTAAATTCTGGATTAAATAATGTAAAAATTCAAAAATTGTGGGAGGAAACAATGGGAACTAATGTAAACTCTTACACCAATGAAGTTGTTCTAAAAAACAAAACATTATATGTTAATATATCATCCTCAGTCCTAAGACAAGAACTTAGTTATGGAAAACAAAAGATAGTTGAACTTTTGAATAAAGAAATAGGAAGTGAAATTATAACTAAAGTAGTTTTAAGATAAAATCTCTTCATTTGAAAAATGAAAAGCTCCTTCAATCATAGCATTTTCATCACTATCTGATCCATGAACTGCATTTTCTCCCATAGATGTAGCAAACAGGTTCCTTATAGTACCCTCTTTAGCATCAGACGGGTTTGTAGATCCAATTAATAATCTAAAATCTTCCACTGCATTATTCTTTTCTAAAATAGCAGCAACAATTGGTCCTCTACTCATAAAAGTAACTAATTCATTAAAAAATGGACGATCACTATGGACTTCATAAAAATTTTCAGCTTTTTCTAAACTTAGTTTAGTGAATTTCATAGCAATTATTTTAAAACCTGATGAATTGATTTTTTCGAGAATTGAACCTATATGTCCGTTTTCAACAGCATCAGGCTTTATCATTGTAAAAGTTCTATTAGTCATTTTATAAATTTTTCTGCAAAAATAATAAAAAAATCTAGTTCTTCATCATAATACATTATTTGTATTTTTACAACATGATAAATGTCACAATTATTGGAACAGGAAGTGTATCTTATCATTTCAGCGAAGTGATTTTAAACAGAAACGGTATTCGTTTAATAGAAATTTGTGGAAGAAAAAAAAGTATTCCAAAATATTTTAATAAATCTATTTCATATTCTAACGATATTAATAAAATTAAAATTGCTGATATATATCTGATTTGTGTTTCAGATGATGCTATTGACTTAATTAGTAATAAATTAAATGTAAATGAAAAAAGTATAGTTATTCATACATCTGGTTCTATAGAAATGAGCTGCTTATCAAGGCATAAAAAATATGGGGTATTATACCCGCTCCAAACATTTACTGTAAATAGTTTAATTGACTTCAAGTATATTCCATTAATAATTGAAGCAAATTCAAGTATTGAGTTATGCAGAGTTAAAAAAATTAGTGATATTTTTTCAAACAAAGTGATTGAATGTAATAGCAAACAAAGGTTATTAATACATATTTCAGCAGTTTTTGCAAACAACTTCACTAACCATATGAATGTAATTGCCGAAGAAATTTTAAAAAACAACAATATTGACCCTAGTATTTTAAAACCTTTAGTTCTAGAAACATTTAAAAAAACTCAGTATTTAAAGTTCAAAGAAGTTCAAACTGGTCCAGCAAAAAGAAATGATAAAATAACAATTGAAAAACACTTAAATTTATTAAAAGAAACTAAGTACTTTGATGTCTACAATAAAATAACTGAAGAAATAATAAAATCAAATTATGAATTATAAAGAAAAGTTACATAAAATAAAAAATTTCATATTTGATGTTGACGGAGTATTCACCGATGGTTTAATTATAGTTGATTCTAAAGGCGAAGAATCTAGGTGCTTCAATACTAAAGACGGAATTGTAATAAAATTGGCTACTGAAATTGGATACAATATTGCGATTATTTCAGGAGCCAATAATGAAGGGATTCGCGCAAGGTTAAATAGATTAGGAGTTGAAAACATTTTTTTAGGTTCTACAAATAAATCTAAAGACCTAATGAATTATACTAAAACTAACAATCTTCTGTTAGAAGAAACAATGTATATGGGTGATGACTTACCTGATATAAACCCTATGAATCTTGTAGGATTAAAAATCTGCCCCAGTGATGCGTGTCCTGAAGTCAGAAATATATGTGACTACGTGTCCAGTCATAAGGGTGGAAATGGATGTGTAAGAGATATTATTGAGCAAGTTTTAAAAACCCAAGGAAAATGGATGTTTAAAGAATCCCATCAGAATATATAAAACTAATGTTTTTTAAAAAATTAGAAAAATACAATGTTTTACTAGCTTCTGGATCTAAAAGAAGACATGAATTGTTAAATGGACTTAATGTTGATTTCAAACTCATTTCTCAAGAAATTGACGAATCTTATCCAAAAGAATTAATAAAACATGAAATCACAGATTATTTAGCAATAAAAAAATCTGATCATTTGAAAAAATTTTTAAAAAAAAACGAACTATTAATCACTGCCGACACAATTGTCTGGTTTAACAGTTGTCCTCTGGAGAAACCAAAGAATAAAAATGAAGCTATTAAAATGATAAAATTGTTAAGAAATAATTCTCACGAAGTCATTTCATCAGTTTGTATTTCAACTAATAAAATTCAAAAAATAATTAGTGAAACAACTAAAGTATATTTCAATGAATTAAGCGACGATGATATAACATATTACACTAGCAATTATGATGTATTGGATAGAGCTGGGAGTTACGGCATACAAGACTATATTGGACATTTAGGAGTGTCTAAGATAGAGGGCTGTTATAATAATGTTTTAGGATTTCCAACTAGCTTATTTTGTAAAACAATTAATAAAATGAAATTATAAGAAATGTTTAAGTGGGATAAATCATATACTATTATTATTATTGCTAACATTATTTATGTCTTTTGTTTTTGGTTACTAACATTCAAATTCTCGTAAATAATGGCTGAAATTGATTGGTTTATACTTTGTGGAACTTTGATTTTCATAGTGTCATATGGTGTAATTAAAACAAGGAAGTTCAATTCTTTAAAAGATCATCTAAGAGGTGGTAATTCTTCTAATTGGTGGACCATTGGATTATCTGTTATGGCTACCCAAGCAA
>CAJWFY010000113.1 GCA_913031655.1 uncultured Flavobacteriaceae bacterium | reverse complement strand
TAATTTTAAGTTTACCGCTCATCGCATTAAAAAAATTTGAGTCAAATTTATCCCAGCTTGCTGCAATTACACCATCATATTCATTACATGTTTTGGCTAAATGTTCATACGGAATAGCTTCATCTTTTAGGTTTAAAGTTACATCAAATTTTTCTTTTAAATGCTTTTCAGCAATATCAGAAATTTTTCTAGTAACTAAAATTTTTGGTTTCATAATTAGTGCGAGTTCCTTGGAATTCCTTTTTTCTTAACAATGTCAAGATAGACACCTCTAGAATTAATACAAGCACCATCTTCCAGTTGACCTACAGTATTTCTTGAAATTTCTTGCCAAGGAGTTTGATTAATTAGTTTTGGCAGTTTTTTCTTTTTTCTTCTTTTTTTGAATTCAGCTGCAGAAATTAAAAGATCAACTCTACTTTTGTTTAAGTCTATTTTAATTCTATCTCCTGTTTTAACGATTGCTAAGTCACCACCTACAGCAGACTCGGGTGAAACATTAAGAATAGAAGGACTTTCTGAAGTACCACTTTGTCTTCCATCACCCAAAGTAGGCAGGGCATTAATACCTTCTTTTAATAATCTATCAGGTGGCTGCATATTAACTACTTCGGCAGAACCTGGGTAACCTACAGGTCCACAACCACGAACCATTAAAATTGAATTTTCATCAATCTTTAATTTATTACTATTTATTCGATGGTGGTAATCTTCAGGTCCTTCAAACATTACTGCTTTTCCCTCAAAAACATTTGGATGATCGGGGTTTGATAAATATCTTTCTCTGAACTCTTCACTAATTACAGATGTTTTCATAATCGCAGAATTAAAGAAATTACTTTTCATTACTATAAATCCAGCATTATCTACTACAGGATCATCAAAAGATTTTATAACATCTGTGTCTATATTAATTTTAATCTTTAAATTTTGTTCTAGTGTTTTTCCACTAACTGTTTTAACAGATTTGTGTAATTTTTTTTGCTTTAATAATTCTTGCATAACAGCAGGAATACCACCACTTCTATAAAATCTTTCCATCAAGTGTTCTCCTGCAGGCTTACAGTTTACCAGTAAAGGAATGTCATGCCCTAGTTTTTGCCAGTCATTTAAATTAATTTTTACACCCATATGTTTTGCTATAGCTGATAAATGAGGAGGGCAATTACTCGAAGCGCCTATAGCACTTGCTACTACGATTGCATTCTCAAAAGCTTTTTTCGTCATAATTTTGGATGGAGTTAAATTTTCAAAAACCATCTCAACAATTCTTTTTCCAGTTTCAAAAGAAATTTGACTACGTTCTCTGTAAGGAGCAGGAATAACCGCACATCCCGTCAAAGACATTCCTAATGCTTCAGCAACAGAATTCATAGATGAAGCCGTACCCATTGTATTGCAATGTCCAATACTTGGAGCAGAAGAAGCAACCATGTCCATAAATTGGTCGTAGTTAATTTCTCCTTTACCTAAAAGTTTTCTAGCATCCCAAACAACAGTTCCTGATCCAACTAATTTTCCATCATGATAACCATCCAACATTGGCCCACCAGACAAAACAATTGCTGGAATATTTACTGTGGCCGCCGCCATTAAAGCTGCAGGAGTAGTTTTGTCACAACCTGTTGTTAAAACCACACCGTCAATTGGGTAACCATACAAAATTTCAACAAGAGAAAGGTAAGATAAGTTTCTATCTAAAGCTGCTGTTGGTCGTTTGCCTGTTTCTTGAATAGGATGAGTTGGAAACTCCATAGGAATTCCTCCTGCTTTTCTAATACCATCTTTTATTCTTGCACTTAATTGTTGAAAATGACGATTACAAGGAGTCAGGTCACTACCTGATTGAGCTATACCAATAATTGGACTACCTGATTGCAATTCTTTTCTAGTTAAACCATAGTTTAAATAACGTTCTAAATATAAAGCTGTTTGCTCTGGATCTTTAGGATTGTCGAACCATTGTCGACTTCTTAAGTTTTTTTTTGCCATCTTTATTGGTGTTTATTAATTAAGTAATTCATGTAATTAAAAATATTGATTAACTTTATAAATGGAATAATTGTATAATAAAAGCATGAATAATCTAATCATTCTAAATAAAAATGACAATGTGGCAGTTACTCCTTTTGTAATTAACCCTCAAACAAAAATAGAAAGACAAGGTATTGTTAGTGTTGACCCAATTCCATTTGGACACAAAATTTGCTTAAAACCTATTAATAAAGGTGAACCCGTAATTAAGTACGATCAAATTATTGGATTTGCATCAAAAAGTATAAAACCTGGAGAACATGTCCATTCTCATAATTTAGAATTTAAAGAATTTAGTAGGAAATTCGCTATAACTGAAAAAAAAAATGTAGCTACTGAGAAAAGCAATTTATTTTTCGATGGCATCCTTAGAGATAATGGAGATGTTGCAACTAGAAACTATATTGGCATCATTAGCACCGTAAATTGTTCAGCGACAGTTAGTAAAATGATTGCCGAAAAAATAAAGTATAGCAATATTCTCAAAGATTACCCAAACATTGATGGCATTGTTCCAATTACCCACTCAACAGGATGTGGAATGAATACTGCCAGTGAAGGAATGCAAATATTTCAAAGAACAATTGATGGGTTTAAAAATCATCCTAACTTTTCACATGTTTTTGTTATCGGTCTTGGGTGCGAAAGTGCACAAATAAATTTATTTTCAGATTCAATGAAAAAACATAATCGTATTAATTTTTTAACCATTCAAGATGAAGGAGGTACAAAAAAAATTGTCGATAAAGTTTTTGGGCAAATTCAAGAATTACTAAAAGAAGCTAACAATATTAAAAGAACTCCTCAAGCCACACATCATTTAACATTAGCATTACAATGTGGAGGATCTGATGGGTACTCAGGTATTTCTGCCAATCCATCTTTGGGTGTCGCTGCGGATCTTCTTGTAAAGAATGGCGGAAGTTCAATTTTATCTGAAACTCCAGAAATTTATGGAGCAGAACATTTGTTAATCAACAGAGCTACGAATAAAGAAGTAGCAAATAAATTAATAAAAAAAATTGAATGGTGGAAGCACTATACAACTATCAACAATAGTTCGATGGATAATAACCCTGCCCCTGGAAACAAAAAAGGTGGCCTGACAACTATACTTGAAAAATCTTTAGGTGCAGTTGCAAAAGGGGGTAATTCAATTCTAAAAGATGTTCTAAGTTACGCAGAGCCTTTAAAAAATAAAGGTTTTAATTTCATGGACTCGCCTGGTTACGATCCTGTTTCTGTAACCGGACAAGTTGCTTCAGGTGCTAACGTTATTTGTTTTACAACTGGGAGAGGGTCTTGCTTTGGTTGCAAACCAGTTCCTAGCCTAAAGTTAGCAACAAACACTATCATGTTTAATAAGATGAGCGAAGACATGGATATTAATTGCGGAACAGTTATAGATAGCGAAGAAACTGTAGAAGAAGTAGGTCAAAAAGTATTTGATTTAATTTTAAAAACTGCTTCTGGCAACAAGTCTAAAAGTGAAAACAATGGCTATGGAGATGAAGAATTTAATCCATGGCAAGTTGGTGTTGTAATGTAGATATTGTTATTTAAAACAATATTTAATTATAAAATGAAAAATGAATACAAACCATCCTTAATCAAAATTATATTATTAGCCACGTCAGGTTTTTTCATGTTTGTATGCATGGACTCAATGGGTAAATATTTAGGTGGGGTTATGCCTGTAACACAAGTTGTTTGGGGAAGATTTTTTTTTCATTTTTTAGCAATATTATTTTTTTTTTTACTTTTCAAACCAAAACTAAATATTAAGAAAAATTTTAAAATTCAAATAATCAGATCATTATTAATGGTCATGGCGACTTTTTTTATGTTTAATTCTCTTCAAAGATTTGATCTGGTAGATATATACGTTGTATTCTTTACGGCTCCTCTAATCGTCTCTTTACTATCTGCTTATTTTTTAAAAGATGTTCTTACATGGAAAGGCTTTTCTCTTATGTTTTTAAGTTTTGGTTCAATTATTTATTCGCTTGGACCAAGCATGAAAATTTTAAGTTTAGAACTAATATTCCCGCTAGTCCCTCCTTTATGCTGGGCTTTGTATCAATTTTTTACTAAACTTATTTCTGGAAATAACGAACCTTTTACAGCAGTATTTTATACAGCGATAACAGGAACAATAATTTTTACAATTTATATTGCTTTTAATTGGACACCAATCGAACAGAATATTTATTGGTTAGGATTTGTTTTTTTAGGAGTCGCAGGGTTCATAAGTCATTTTATTATAATTTATGCGATACAACTTTCTAATTTATCATTTATTACAAATTTTCAGTACTCACAGTTAGTTTGGTCGACAATTATCAATTTTTTTATTTTTGGAGTTCCAATAGATACAAGTAAAATTTTTGGAATAATTGGTATTATTTGTTTTGGTATTTTATTTATAAGATCTGAAGGAAATAAAAAAATTATTAAATAATTTTTTATTCAATCCTTCCAGGTTGGCTTTTTTTTATTTAAAAAACTAGAAATCCCTTCTTTTGCATTCTCACTATTTAGTAGATTATAAAAAGATTTTCTCTCTTCATGTAAGCCTTTTTCTAGTAAATAATTATTGCTAATAAGTTTTTTTATTTCAATTAAACTTGATTTAGGTTTTTCAGCTATTTGATTTGCAATTTTTATTACTTCTTCAAGAAAATTAACTTTATCCAATAAAACACTTACAAGACCGAGCTCGTATGCTTTTGTTCCAGAAATAATTTCTCCTGACATACAAAGATAACTTGCATTATATTTACCGAGAGAATTCTTTAACCTTTGCGTTCCTCCTATTCCAGGTATTAGTCCCAAATTAATTTCAGGTTGGCCAAATTTAGATTCTTTAGATGCAATAATAATATCACATAACAAAGCAAGCTCCATCCCTCCACCTAGTGCATATCCTTCAACCGCTGCAACA
>CAJWFY010000112.1 GCA_913031655.1 uncultured Flavobacteriaceae bacterium | reverse complement strand
TATCATCTTACGGAATTAAATCAAGTAAAATTTTTTATCAACTATCTCCAGAAAAACTTCATCAAATTTCTGTAAAAAATAATATAGGAGTTCAAACTTCATCTGGTGCTTTGGCCGTGAATACTGGTGAGTTTACTGGGAGGTCTCCTATGGATAGATTTATAGTAAAAGATGAGATTACAGAAAAAAAAGTTTGGTGGGGAGATATTAATATTCCTTTTAAATCATCTGATTTCGATAATTTGTATAGTCGTGTAATTAAATATCTGGAAGGTAAAGATCTTTACGTTAGAGACTGCTTCGCTTGTGCAGAGACTAGTAATAGGTTAGGTGTGCGTGTTATAAACGAGTATCCTTGGTCAAATATGTTTGCATATAACATGTTCCTTAGACCATCTCAAAATGAATTAATTTCATTTAAAGAAGATTGGACGGTCATTAATGCTCCTGGCTTTATGGCTGAACCTCAAAGAGACGGAACACGTCAACATAACTTTGCAATTCTTAACTTTTCTAAAAAAATAGCTCTTATTGGTGGTACCGGTTATACTGGTGAAATTAAAAAAGGAATATTTTCGGTTTTAAATTTTATTTTACCAGTTTATAAAAATACGCTTCCAATGCACTGCTCTGCAAATGTTGATTCTAAAGGAGAAACAGCAATATTTTTTGGTTTATCAGGAACAGGCAAGACGACTTTATCTACGGATCCTAACAGAAAGTTAATTGGAGACGATGAACACGGATGGGATGAAAATAATTCAATCTTTAATTTTGAAGGAGGTTGTTATGCTAAGGTTATTAATCTTAACAAAAATGAAGAGCCAGAAATTTTTGGTGCTATTAAAAAAGGAGCAATTTTAGAGAATGTTATTATTGATAACAATGGAGTTGTTGATTATAGTGATATTTCAATCACTCAAAATACCAGAGTAAGTTATCCTATTAACCATATAGAAAATATTAAAACTCCATCAATAGCTAGCAACCCAAAAAATATTTTTTTTTTAACAGCAGATGCTTTTGGTGTTTTACCTCCAATTTCTAAGTTAACGCGTAGTCAGGCTGCCTATCATTTTATTTCAGGTTATACTGCAAAAGTAGCGGGAACTGAGTCAGGAGTAGTTGAACCAACTCCTTCTTTTTCAGCTTGTTTTGGTGCACCATTTATGCCTTTACATCCTTCAAAATATGCGGAGATGCTCATTGCTAAAATGAGTGATAATAATGTTAATGTTTGGCTTGTTAATACAGGTTGGACTGGGGGACCTTATGGAATTGGAACTAGAATGAAACTAAAATACACAAGAGCAATGATTAATGCTGTTTTAAATGGAGATTTAGAAGATTATAATTATGATGATTATCACATTCACTCAGTTTTTGGCGTCGCTCAGCCTAGAAAGTGCCCTGGTGTTCCAACTAAAATCCTTAGCCCAAGAGCAACTTGGAATAATGACCAGAAATATTATAAAACAGCTTTTAAGCTTTCTAATGCTTTTAGATTAAACTTTAAAAAATTTGAAGATTTCGCTTCGGAAGAAATTAGAAGGGGAGGGCCTCAGCGATACGCATTATAAAACTTCTAAAACCTCAATTTTTCTATCATTAAAAACAACAATATTTCCTGTTTTTTTTCCAAAGAGTAGTGATCCTATTGGACTTTTTCTTGAAATGCAGTAATAAATTTTTGAATTATATTCAAATGGTTCAGCTGATATAGCAATGTAGTATTGGTTTTCTTTAGTTATTACAACAGAACCCAGTCCAGCAGAATTTAATACTGTAATACTATTTATTTTAGAAAGTAACTCATATTCTTTTTCAACTTCTTTAATTTGTTTTCCTGTCTTCTCTCTGTCTATTTGTATCATAGCTCTTCCTGTTTCGTGTTTATCACCAGCACTACTTTTAGTTTCTGATTTCAAAGATTCGTAAAGCTCATCACTTCGCTTTTTATAACTTATTAATCTACATTTAAGACTAGATTCACAATGGCTAAATAATAATTCTTTGATCAATTTATTCATTATTTTAAATATAGTTATTATGTAAAGAAGTGGTAAAAAAAAGTCCTTACAAATAAATAATTTATAAGGACTTTTTAAATAAAACTATTAGAAACGTTATTCAGGAATACCATTACCACCTCCAAAAGGTGCCCAGTTTGAATGCATTATTTTCCAACCATTTTCTGTTGAAATCCATACTGAAGAAGCTCTTGTACTATAATCTATTTCATCACCTTCTCCAACAGTGTAATTTCCTTTAGCATAAAAAGTTAATACTGCTGTTCTAGAATCTGGTGAAAGCGCTACATTAATATCATATAAGTCAAACTCTCCCCATACAGCTTTTTGTTCCATATTAAACCTATCAGTATTCATTGTATAAAACTTACTTAGGTTTGAATCTCCAGATGAAAATGTTACGTTTTGGTCAACATGTTTGTTGAATTCTTCTACATTTTGGTTAAGAATAGCATCTTGAAGTTTAACGGCTTTTTCTTTAAGAGCACTAGTTATGTCTTCATTAGACATTTTTGGTTCAGTAGCAGTAGTTGGTGTTTGACAAGCTGCAAATAAAATTACAGTTGTTAATAGAAATAATTTTTTCATATTTAGTTATTAAAGGTTAATTATAATCGAATATATTAAATTATATCTAGGCATTGTACTAAGTTTACAATTTGCTGATTATTTTTAAATTAAAATGAAAAAATACACCTCACTAATTTCTGTAATTATATTAATTCTGACGTTCTATTGGAGTTATTCTGATTTAATTCCTTCAAAAGTTTCTAATGAGATTAACTCAAATACAGAATTTTCTATTAAAAATGCCCAAACTCATTTAAAAATAATTTCTAAAGAGCCTCATTATACTGGTTCTAAAGGTCATCTAATAGTTCAGAATTATATAGTAAATGAGTTAAATAAAATGGGACTTAGTCCTAAAGTTGAAAATCAAGTTGCCATAAATAAATGGAGGTCTTCTACAAATACCGCTAATATTACAGCTTCTATTAAAGGCTACGAAACTGGTAAATCCTTGGTATTGTTATCGCATTATGACTCTAGACATCATTCTTCTTTAGGAGCTAGTGACGCTGGCTCAGGTGTGGTTACTATTTTAGAGGGAGTTAGAGCATTTCTAGCCAAAAATAAAAAACCTAAGAATGATATTCATATTGTTTTCACTGATGCTGAAGAAATAGGTTTAATTGGAGCTCAGGCATTTATAGATTCTAGCCCATTAGCTAAGAACATTGGATTGGTAATTAATTATGAAGCTAGAGGAAGTGGAGGTCCAAGTTATATGTTGATGGAAACTAATGGTAAGAATAGTCAACTCTTAACAGAATTTATTAAAGCTAAACCAAACTACCCTGTAGCAAATTCTTTAATGTATAGTATTTATAAAATGTTACCCAATGATACTGACCTGACGATTTTTAGAGAGTATGGTGATATAAACGGATTGAATTTCGCATTTATAGGAGATCATTTTGATTACCATACGGAGCAAGATTCTTTTGAAAGATTAGATATAGAGACTTTAATTCATCAAGCAGATTATTTCACCACTACACTAAATTATTTTGCTTATTCAGACCTTTCAAACTTAAATAGTGAGGTGGATCAAGTTTACACTAATTTCCCTTTCGTTACTCTACTACATTTTCCTTTTTCATGGATTCTTCCACTGTTGATTTTTTCAGTTATAATTTTTACTTTTTTACTTTTTATTGGAATTAAATCAGCTAGAATGTCAATAAAATCAATTACTAGTGGTTTTATTCCTTTCTTATCTTCTCTTGTTGCATGTTTAGTTGTTTCTATTTTGTTATGGAAATTAATAGTTTTTTTACATCCAAGTTATAATGATATTTTACAAGGATTCACTTACAATGGATACCAATACATAATTGCCTTCTCGTTTTTAAATTTTTGGATAGTATTTAGAATTTATCAATCATTTTTTCTTAAACATAAAGCAGTTAATTTGCTTGTAGCTCCTCTGTTTTTTTGGATTATTTTAAATTTTTTAATTTTTATCTATTTAAAAGGTGCAGGGTACTTTATAGTTCCTGTTTACTTTGCGTTGTTAACACTAGGTTTTTTGATGTTTTTAAAAAACAACAAAAGTTTGAAAGTTATTTTAGCCACTTTACTTTCTGTTCCTTTGGTTTATATTTTCGCTCCTCAGTTAAGGATGTTCCCTGTTGGTTTAGGTTTAAGTAATTTGTTTATCACTGGCGGATTTATTGTCTTAATGTTTGGACTTCTTGTTCCTGTTTTTAAATCAATTAGTTCAAATAAATTTTATATCATAGCAGTAGGCTCTTGTTCCTTTTTATTTTTTTTAATGGCATCATTTAATAGTGATTATAATGTGAATAATAGAAAGCCAAATAGTATAGT
Organism: uncultured Flavobacteriaceae bacterium; assembly: GCA_913031655.1. Lineage (GTDB taxonomy): Bacteria > Bacteroidota > Bacteroidia > Flavobacteriales > Flavobacteriaceae > MAG-121220-bin8. Next base: position 559 of record CAJWFY010000112.1, on the reverse strand, counting down.
TTTCATAAATGACGTTGATAAAAACGAGTCTTATTGGGCAAGTTATGATAATGTTTTAGATGATTTTACACAACAATTTTTTGAAGATTATATAGTTCAAGACAATTTAAATGATAAAGCTTTTTTTAGTAAGTACAATACTTCATATAAACATTATAATAAAACTGCCAATAGATCTATTAAACCATCTAATATTGTTAAGGTTAGAGATTCTGTTGGAGACGATTTAAGATATATTACGTTAATAATAAAACCTCAGCGTTCAATTAATAAGTTTAGCTTTTACTCTGACAAGCCAATTAGTTTTGAAAATATTGGCATTCAGAATGTTTTTATTAATAACAGAGATGAATTAAAATCAATTAGAAACTTATTCACTTACTATTATACTCCCTATGATGATAATCTGAAAATTGATTTGGTAATTAATAAAGAAGTAAAACCGTCATTACAAATCTTTGAAACATCCTTTGATTTATTATCAAATACTTTATTTGATATTAAGCCTAGATCTGAATACATGATGGCTATGCCTTTTGTTACAAATGATGCTGTTATT
>CAJWFY010000111.1 GCA_913031655.1 uncultured Flavobacteriaceae bacterium | reverse complement strand
CTACAAAACTCTATGAGTCTTTCACAGGGCAGTCTACATTTAAGATTTGCCAAACTCTCTGTGAAGATTTTGATTTAAAGCAAGCTCCTAGCGAATTAGTGGATCTTAAACGAAAACATTTTAAATATATTTTTGAAAACGATGCTACCTTTAGCCTTATTGATGGTGTCTTAGATTTAATTGTTGACTATAAGATGAATGGTTTAAAATTGGTGTTAGCTTCCTCTGCTTCAATGCTAACAATTAACAGGGTTTTTGAAAAATTTGATTTAGATAAATATTTTGTGGCAAAACTTAGTGGAGCGGATTTAAAAGCTTCTAAACCACATCCTGAAATTTTCATAGAGGCTGCTAAAGCCTCAGGATTTAAAAAAGAAGAATGCCTAGTAATAGAGGATTCCACAAACGGAATCCAGGCTGCCAGCGCAGCTAAAATATACTGTGTTGGATTTGATAGCTTACACTCAAAAAATCAAGATTACAAAGAAGCTGATTTAGTTGTAAAAAATTTTAAAGAAATATCTTTTATAAAAATTCAATCTAGGTTTAATAAAGCTCTTTAAATACATTTTTTTATTAGCTTTGTTTTTTAAAGTTCTAAATGATGAAAAAAAACAGTTTTTTAATTTCTAATAATGTTTATGGTGTAATTGTAGTAAATATTATAGTATTAGTTTTAGTAGCCATCATGGTTGCTCATTTTACTTATCATTAAATCTTGAACCATGTATTCTATTGATTTTAATCCAGAAATAATAAAAGGTTTAGAGCTAGTTGATGTAGATTTGATTTTTCCACACGAAAAAATTATCGAAAAAAACACTTCTACAATAAGCAATTTTTTAAAATCCTTTAACGATCATATCATTCTTTCATCTATTTTATGCTGCTCTAAAAGCATGGTGATTATCGATGGTCATCACAGGTATTTCAGTTTAAAAAAACTGGGTTTTAAGAAAATTCCTGTAACCAAGCTAGATTATTTTTCAGATGATATTAAAACTTCTATTGATCAAAAATATTCTAAAAATCAAATAATAGAGCATGGGATTAATGGTGATTTAATGGAGCCTAAAAGCACCAGTCATACCATTTATTGTACTAAATCTAAAGAGTGGCAGCCAATAATGCTGCTTTCAAGTTTATTTAAGGTGGAAGTAAATAAGTAAATTATATTTTTTCTGGGAAATCAGTAATTATTCCATGTACTCCTAATTTTATCATCCTATTTATTTGAGATTCCTCATTCACAGTCCAAGTATAAATTTTAAGTCCTGCTTTATAAATTTCAGATGTATTTTTTTTATTTAAATTCTTGTAAGAAGGGTTAATAGCAATGGCATTTAAGCTTAGTGCAGGATTAATTGCTAGAACGGGATCCTCTCTTGTTACTAGGGCAATTTTTATTTGATTATCTAATTTTCTTAAATCTTTTAATTCATCCCAATTAAAACTTGAAAATAAAATATTATCGCTATTTGTTACATGTCTTTTTACAAGCTCTAAAGATCCTTCTGCAGTATTACGCCCCTTAAGTTCAATGTTTAGAAAAACACCATCATCAATTGATTGAATTACTTCTAATAAAGTAGGGATTTGTTCTTGTGTGTCTAAAACTCTAAGTTCTTTTAATTCTTCTAATGTTTTTTCTTCAATAAGACCGGTTCCGTTAGTTAATTTGTCTAAGCTTTTATCATGAAAAACTACTATCTCTCCACTTAGACATTTAAAGACATCTATTTCAATTCCATCCGCTCCAAGGTCAATCGCTTTTTTAATTGAAACTAAAGTGTTTTCTGCTACATGTCCCTTAGCACCTCTATGACCGATGTTTAGTACATTTCTTTCGATAGAAGAACAGCTCGAAGCCATAAACACAATTAAAATTATTTTTTTCATATAGAATCTTCTCATACATTAGACAATACAATTTAATTATATTTATTTGATTTTTTAAATTTCTTATATGAACTCGACATTAAAAAACTTAATTAATGCTGAAAAAAAAGCGGCAATGTTGTTTGATGCCATCGATTCAAATAAACTTTTAGTTGCTGGCAAAAATGAAGAAGAAATTAATAAAGACATCTATAACCTAGCTTTTGAAATGTTTGGAATTCAAAAATATTGGCACAAAAGAATAGTAAGATCTGGAGAAAACACATTAATGCCCTACAATGAAAACCCTAAGAATCTTATTCTTTTAGAGGATGATATTTTATTTATTGACTTTGGACCAATATTCGAGGACTGGGAAGCTGACTTCGGAAGGACTTATGTAATAGGGGAAGATCCTTATAAATTGAAGCTTAAAAAAGATATTGAATTGGCTTGGTATGATGGGAAAGCATATTTTGAAAAGAATCCAGACCTAACTGGTGCTCAGCTTTACGATTATTGCGTAAAATTAGCTTCAGATTATGGATGGGAATTTGGAGGTGAAATTGCTGGTCATCTAATTGGCCAATACCCTCATGAAAAGCTAGAGAAAGAAAATAAAAGTAATTATATCCATCCTGATAATTGTGAGAAAATGCTTATTCATGGATCAGATGGTAAAATTAAAAATTGGATCCTTGAAATACACTTTGTAGATAGAAATAAAAAAATTGGTGGTTTTTTCGAGCAATTACTATCCTAATTTAGGATGATTTTAGTAAATTTGGATATCTAACAACAATTTTAAAAATGGGAAGTAAATTTTTTGGCAACAGAACTGAAAAAAAAACTGCTAGCAAAAAAGGAGTTAAACAAAACTTTAGCAACAAAAATAGTAATGCCAAGTCTGGCGGAGTTAGAAAAACAGGTAGAGGAAGCTAGTTTTCAATACAAATCAACCCACTTTTTTACACATTAATAAACAATCTTATAAATTTTAATTATGACAATAATAAAACACTTCTTATTCCTTATCTGTTTTGGAACTTTTTTAATTTCTGCACAAAAAACAACTTTAAATATTGAAAAAAGTACGTTGAAGTGGACCGGAGAACAAATAACATCAAAAACTCATTATGGATCTTTACAGTTTAAATCTGGTGTTGCATTTTTTGAAAACGGATTAATTACCAAAGGAACCTTTATTGTAGATATGACCACTCTTTTAGTAGAAGATTTACAAGGATCAAGTAAAGCAAAGCTAGAAGGTCACTTAACGTCAGATGATTTTTTTTCTGTCGAAAAGTTTAATGAATCTTCTATTGTAATTTCTAGTTCTTCTAAAATTCCTAACGGATTAAGTGTTTCAGGGATCTTAACTATTAAAGGAACTTCTCACCCTATAGATTTTGAAATGTTAATAGATGGTAGCTCTTGGGTAAGCTCCCTAACATTTGATCGAAGCAAATATAATGTCAAGTACGGATCTGGGAGCTTTTTTAAAGCCCTTGGTGACAAATTAATTTTAGACACTATCAAGCTAGAAACTTCTCTAAAATTTTAATTTCTGTAGCTTAAATAGTGTTTTGTTTAGGCTAATCGCTTTGTTTTATCGATAAATATTATATTTTCGCGAATAATTATGAATATTCGTTTTTTAGAAAAAAAAGATGTTGATCAGGTGATTGAGCTTTGGGCTAATGCTTTTAGTTCTAGATATGATAAAGAAAAATGCTTGACAAATGTTTCTGACCCCAATTCTATCACTTTAGTTGCTGAAAAAGATAACACAATTATAGGGGTAGCCTCTTTATACATTATTCAAAAACTAACTAGAAAACTTGGTTTAATTGAAGACGTTGCAATAAACAAAAATTATAGAGGAAATGGAACTGGGAAATCACTAGTTGAAAACTTAGTCCAGCTTTCTTTTAAAAATAATTGCGACAAGACAATGTTAAATGCCTCCGAAATTAACGTTCCTTTTTATGAAAAAATTGGATTTGAGAAAAAAGAAGTTCAAATGATTATAAGAAAACAATAAATGTGTGGAATTGTAGGATATATTGGAAATAAGCCTGTTTACGATATCTTAATAAATGGGTTAAAAAAATTAGAATATAGAGGATATGATTCTGCTGGAATTATGATTTATGATAAAAGTTCTATAATTACAAAAAGTAAAGGTAAAGTTGCCGATTTAGAAAGTCTATTTATTAATAAAGAAAATAAAAAAGGGACTTTAGGAATAGGTCATACAAGATGGGCCACTCACGGCCCCCCCAATCAGATTAATTCTCATCCACATGTATCAAATTCAGGAGAAATTTCTCTAGTACATAACGGCATTATCGAAAACTATCATTCTCTAAAATCAGTCTTACTAAAAAAAGGATATATTTTTGAATCTGACACTGACTCAGAAGTCCTAGTCAACTTAATTGAGGACATAAAGAAAAGTAAGAAAATAAAGTTAGGTAAAGCAATATATTTTGCTCTAAAGCAAGTTGTTGGGGCTTATGCAATCGCAGTTTTCGACTCTAGCAATCCTGACGAAATAGTCATAGCCAAATTAGGAAGTCCTTTAGCTATTGGAGTTGGAGACTCTGAATACTACATCGGTTCTGATCCTACGCCTTTTTTAGAATTTACTAAAAAATGTATTTATCTGAATGATCATGAAATAGCGATAATAAACCTAACAAAAGGAATTACATTGAGAGAGGGAAAAAAAGATTTTATTCTAGATCCATTTATAGAGGAGCTTGAGCATGATATTGAAGAAGTTGAAAAGGGAGGTTACGACCATTTCATGTTAAAAGAGATTTTTGAACAACCTCAGTCTATAAAAGATACTTTTAGAGGGCGTTTAATTTCTCCATCGGCTCCTATTAAAATTTCATCCATTGAGAAACATTTTGACAAATTTAAATATGCTAAAAGAATAATTTTTATTTCTTGTGGAACATCATGGCATGCCGGTTTATTAGCTGAATACTATTTTGAAGAACTTCTTAGGATCCCTGTAGAAGTTGAATACGCTTCTGAATTTAGATACCGAAATCCTATAATTAATGAAGGAGATATTGTTATCCCTATTTCACAATCTGGCGAAACAGCCGA
>CAJWFY010000110.1 GCA_913031655.1 uncultured Flavobacteriaceae bacterium | reverse complement strand
CTTGACCAAATTCCTTTTGAAACTTCTTTTTCAGATTTATTAATATTATTCATTAGTGAAAGAAGCATTCCAACAGCATGCTCACCTACAGCATTTGCATTTCCTTCAGGTGTAGAAATGATGGAAATGTTTTTAAACTTGGCAAAATCTACATCAATATTTTCAATCCCTGATCCAATTCGTGCAATAAATTTAATATTTATAGCCTTGTTTAAAAAGGCTTGATCTATGTTGAGTCTACTTCGAATTATAATACCACAATAATCAAATAATTTCTTTTCTATTTCTTCTTTAGAAGATTCAAAATCAAAATGATTAGTATATCCTAATTCTTCTAATTTGTCGTATAAATAAGAGTGAGTGCTATCTAAATGAAGTATTTTCATTTTGACTACAGTAAAAATATTTTAGCAATATAAAAGAAAAGAAAAATCCCAAAAATATCATTGCTAGTTGTAATAAAAGGTCCTGTAGCAATTGCTGGGTCAATACCTCTTTTTTCTAAAATTACTGGAATTGAAGTTCCAATTAGAGCTGCTACTATAATCACACAGAGCATTGAAAGAGAAATAACAAGACTTAGTTCTATAGGTTGATTTATTGCTAAACCAAAAACTATAGTTAACAAACTTAAAATAATTCCATTTATTAAACTAAGACCCAGCTCTTTAACTAATCTTTTTAATAGACTCCCTTTTACTGTGTCATTTGCTAGCCCTTGAACAATTATAGCAGAAGACTGAACTCCAACATTTCCAGCCATTGCAGCTATTAATGGAGTGAAAAAAAATAATGTTTTATAATTAGGATCAGTCATGAATTCTTCAAAGCCTTCTAGAATAAAAACACTACCTAAACCTCCGACTAAGCCTAAAAAAAGCCAAGGTAGTCGAGCTTTAGTAAGTTCTATTATTGAGTCATCTGCTTCTACATCTCCTTGAATACCTGCAGCCAGTAAATAATCTTCCTCAGCTTCATCTATTATAAAATCAACTATATCATCAATAGTAATTCTACCTACTAAATGTTTTTTGTCGTCAACAACTGGAATAGCTTCCAAATCATACTTTGACATTATTTTAGCGATATCTTCTCCTTTTTCTAAAACATTAACTGAATCAACTTTTGGAATATAAATATCTTTGATTATGCTTTTTGAAGATGATGTTATTAAATCTTTTAAAGACAATCTTCCTATAAGTTTTTTGTTATCATCAACAACATATACTGAATGAACACGAGTTACATTTTCTCCTTGTTTTTTAATTTCATCCAAGCATTTTGAGACAGACCAATTTTCGTTTGCCTTAATAAGTTCTTTTGCCATTAAACCACCTGCGGAATCTTCATTATACGATAAAAGTTCTTTGAGGTTATCAGCTAAATTGTCATCGCTAATTTCAGAGATTACCTCCTCTTTTCTTCTTTCAGAAAGTTCCGAGAGAATATCGGCAGCATCATCACTATCTAGTTCTTCAATTTCATCTGCAATTTCTTTGACAGAAAGAGCCTTAAGAATTTTTTCTCTTACATCTTCATCTAGCTCAGTTAAAATTTCAGATGTTTTCTCGCTATCGAAAAGTTTTATTAAATAGATTCCTTCAGCTTCGTTAAGTTCATCTATGATTTCTGCCATATCGGCAAAATGAATGTCTTGTACTAACTTTTTTAAAGCGACATTTTTTTTTGCTAAAATTAAATCAGCAATTTTATTTAATAAAATTTCACTAAGCTGGAATGATTCCATTTTTTATAATATTAGTAAGCAGGACAAATTCATCAACACTAAGTGTTTCCGGACGTCTTCCAAAGATAACATCTTCTTTTATATTATCACTTAAATTAAATGTCTTTAGACTATTTCGAAGCGTTTTACGACGTTGTTGAAAGGAAGTTTTTACTACTTTAAAAAACAGTATTTCATCACACTTGAGATTTATTTCTTCTTTTTTTATTAATTTAATTACACCAGAATTAACTTTAGGCGGTGGCGAAAAATAATCTGGAGATAGTGAAAACAAGAATTCAGTATCGTAGAATGCCTGAACTAGGACTGATAAAATACCATAGGTTTTGGAGCCTGGTGGTGCGCAAACTCTTTTAGCTACTTCTAATTGAAACATTCCAACTAATTGATCAACTATATTCTTGTTTTCTAATAATTTAAATAATATTTGAGAGGAAATATTGTAAGGAAAATTGCCAATTAAACCAATTGGGGAATCAAATTCTGTTAAATTAATTTTTAAAAAATCTTTTTCAATTATACGCTCATTTAAATCAAAATACTTTTGATTTAAATATTTTACAGATTCAGAATCTATCTCGACAAGTTGTAATTTTTTTTTAAAAGGAATAAGATGATCTGTTAAAATACCCATACCAGGGCCAATTTCTATTATACAATTTAAATCATTATGATTTAATCCATCAACAATTTTTTTTGCAATATTAGAATCTTTTAAAAAATGCTGTCCTAATCTTTTTTTTGGTTTTAATTCTTTCAATTTAAAAGAATTTTAAATTTTTTCAAATCCAGTATATGGAATGAGTACTTTGGGAATATCGATACAATCATCTTTTTGATAATTTTCTAAAATACAGGCAACTATTCTAGGTAGTGCAAGAGAACTTCCGTTAAGAGTGTGAGCTAAAACTTTGTTTCCACCTTTATCAATTCTTAATTTCAATCTATTAGACTGGAAAGATTCAAAATTTGATACAGAGCTAACCTCCAACCACCTTTTTTGTGCAGCTGAGTAAACTTCAAAGTCATAAGTTAAGCAGGACGTAAATCCTAAATCTCCTCCACAGAGTCTAAGAATTCTAAAGGGTAAATTTAATTCTTCTAAAACACCTTTAACGTGATCAACCATGTCGTTTAATGCGCTATAAGAATTCTCAGGTTCTTCAATTCTAACTATTTCAACTTTATCAAATTGATGAAGTCTATTCAAACCTCTTACGTGGGAGCCATAACTACCCGCTTCTCTTCTAAAACAAGGCGTATAACTTGTCAGACATATAGGTAGTTCAGAAGCTTTAACAATGTTATTTCTAAAAATATTGGTAAGCGGTACTTCAGCAGTAGGCGCTAAATAAAGATTATCTTCTTTAATATAATACATTTGACCTTCTTTGTCAGGAAGTTGACCTGTGCCAGTACCAGAATCTTCATTTACAAGTATAGGCACTTGGAACTCTTTATAACCTGCCTTTGTGTTTTTGTCTAAAAAGTAATTAATCAATGCTCTTTGTAGTTTTGCCCCTTTGTCTTTGTATACTGGAAATCCTGCTCCTGTAATTTTATTTCCTAATTCAAAATCAATGATGTCATATTTGGAAGCCAAATCCCAATGCGGCAATGCAGTTTCTTTTAATTTTGGAATAGATCCCCATTTAAAAATCTCTTTATTGTCGCTTTCATTAGATCCGCTAGGTACAAGTTCATGAGGAATATTAGGAACTTCTAAAAGTAAATTATTAAGCTCTTTTATGATATTTGATAGTTTTTCAGAAAAATTTTTACTTTCTTTTTTTAAAAAACCTGCTTTTTCTTTTAAGATTCCTGCTTTTTTTGTTTCCCCACTTTTAAAAAACTCTCCAATTTCTTTAGCTAATTGATTAGAACTAGCCAACGAGTTATCTAGACTAGACTGCGTTGATCGTCTGTTGTTATCAGTTTCAATAATTTTTTCAAGAATAGACTTAATGTCAATATTCCTTTTTAACATTGATGTAGTGATCTTTTCAAGGTTTTCGCTTATAGTCGATACTTGTAACATTGAATTTTAATTTTTACAAATGTAGTGGAATATTATATTTAGAATATAACTTAAGTTTATTTATTGAGCTCATTAATTAAAGTAGAGCAAGTTTCCTTATCAATTTTAATTTGATTTTTTAAATCATCAAGATTATTAAATTTTTCTTCATTTCGGATAAACTGCAATACAGACACCTTTAAAACCTTTCCATATAAATCTTTTTTTAAATTAAAAAAGTTAACTTCTATAGATTGTTTTTTAATATTTAAAGTTGGTTTCACTCCAATATTCATCATTCCATGATATTGAATTTTGTTTAAAATAGAAGAGATTAGATAAACTCCATTTTTTGGAATTAACTTATTATTGTCAGAAATTTTTATGTTGGCTGTTGGAAAACCAATGGTTCTTCCAATAGCATTTCCTTTAACTACCTCACCGCTTAACGAGAAGTTATATCCTAAATAAGAATAAACTTTTTTAATATTTCCCTTTGAAATGAATGTTCTTATTTTTGTAGAGCTAACAGAAATATTATTCACTTCTTTTACTCCAATCTCCATAACTTCAAAATTATACTTGGAACCAAAAAACTGTAAATCTTTAATACCTGCCTTTCGACCTTTTCCAAACCTGTGGTCATAACCAATTAATATTTTTTTAGTATTTAGTTTTTTAACTAATACAGAATCAACAAATTCCTCAGCAGATAAATTTGAAAAAGCTTTATCAAAAGGGTGCACTATAAGATAATCGATACCGCAGTTTGATATTGATTTTATTCTTTCTTCAATTGTGTTGATTAGTTCTAGTGGCGCAGTAGGATTTAAGACTGTTCTTGGATGCGGAGAAAAAGTTAAAACAACAGATTTTAAATTAAATTTTTTAGCCTGATTAGCGAGCTTCTTTAAAATTTTTTGATGCCCTTTGTGTACGCCGTCAAAAATTCCGATTGTTACAATAGTGTTTGATTCAATTATGAATTTATCAATTCCTTTGAATACTTTCATTTGCTATTGAATTTATTCATTGTATCCACTATTCCGTTGTTAACATAATTAGTGATAATTTGATTAAATAAAGGCCTTAAAGTGATTAGTTCTGACTCTTCATTTTTTGACCATTTAGACAAGACAAAATCTGATTGTCTGCCTTTAGAAAAGTTTCCTCCAATTCCAAAGCGTAATCTATTGTAAATAGGGGTATTTAAGACTTCTTGAATATCTTTAAGCCCATTGTGTCCACCATGAGATCCTTTGGTTCTTATTCGAATGGCACCAAAATCTAAATTAAGATCATCAGAAATTACTAATATATTTTCAATTGGAATAT
>CAJWFY010000109.1 GCA_913031655.1 uncultured Flavobacteriaceae bacterium | reverse complement strand
TCTATTTTATTTAAATAATTATAAATAACTGATAAATCTGTTTTATATATTGACCGTCCATGAGTTGCTAACAAAAGATCTTTTTCTTGGCTTTGAATAACCAAGTCATGAACTGCAACTTTATTTAATCCATTACTAAAGGGATGCCATAAATCTCCCATATCAAAACTAACGTAGGCACCATTATCTGTCCCTAAATAAATGACATTTTCATTAAACGGATCCTCTTTAATAACATTGACAGATGATAAAGGCAGGTTATCACTTATTTTCTTCCAATTTTTCCCATCATTATCACTTATAAAAACATAAGGTTTAAAATCGTCAAACCTATAGCCATTTAGGGTGGCATAAATTCTATTTTTTTTATGTTTTGAAAAAACAACTCTGCTAACCCATAAGTTTTGAGGTAAATCTTTAGAAATCAAAGCCCAAGTATTTCCTCCATCCTTGCTTAAATTAATTAACCCGTCATCAGAACCTACAACTAGTTTTCCAAACTTAAAGATGGATTCGTCTATTGCACTTAAAGTGCCGTATGGAACATTTCCTGATTTAATGCCTTTAGTCAAGTCGATAGATTTAAATGACCAATCATCGCCTTGATTTAATGAAATGTGTAATTTGTTACTTCCCATATAAAAAATATCTTGATTGTGAGGAGATAATAATATAGGTGATTGCCAATTGAATCTTAAGGGTGATTCTCCTAAATCATGTTTAGGCTTTAAATAATTTCTTTTCCCTGTCTTTTTATTCAATCTAAAATAAACTCCAAACTGAGATCCGGTATAAATAATATCTGAATTACGTTTGTCAATTTGAACTTGCATGCCGTCTCCTCCACCAATTGAAGTCCAGTTGTTATGTCCAGTTTGGTGCCATCTAGCGCTTTCGACTGAATTATTAGGAGCCATCCAAACGCCATTGTCTTGGAGGCCGCCATAAACATTATATGGCTTCTCATTATCAACGTTAATTGAATAAAATTGACCAACATTAGGTTGATTTAGTTTAGTCCAATTTTTTCCTCCATCATAACTCATGTTAATTCCTCCGTCATTTCCATTAATTAAATGATCAGGATTTTTAGGATTGATCCACAAATCATGATGGTCAGCATGTACATTTTGATAATCTACTGACTTGTATGTAATCCCTCCGTCGTTTGATTTTATAATTGGGACTCCATAAACATAAATCTGATTTTTATTAGTTGGAGAAACATGAATTCTTCCAAAATAGTATCCATAAGTATTATATAATCTATCTAAATAATACGAGTTTTTCTTTACCCAAGTTTGCCCCCCGTCATCACTTCTGTAGACTTCAGCGCCAATTATAGGAGTATCAAACATAACTGTATTGGCATCTTCTAAAAAAAGTTTTAGATCCAATGGTTTTATTTCGCCAGAACTAACTAGTTCTTTAACCTCATTCGAATCATATTTTTTTGGGAAACCATTATTTTCTAAGAAATCATTTAATAGCTTATCGTTTAATTTCATAAAATCTTTGATCGACATTTTTTCAAAAACAGCTTTATCTATCGCATTTTTTTTAACTTCTTTTTCTTTTAGTCTTCTTGACTGATTGTCAACTACTGCATATACTGTGTTTTTATCATAAACAGAAAGCCCTATTCTTCCAACTCCGGAGTTTGAAGGAAACCCACTTTCTTTTGTTGAAATTAATTCCCAATTTTCACCAGAATCAGTAGATTTATATATACCAGATTTTGATCCATTTCCATTAAAATTCCAAGATGCTCTTTCCTTTTCCCATGAAGATGCATATTGAATATTAAAATTCTCTGGATCGATATCAATGTCAATTATCCCTGTTTTTTCATCAATTTCTAATTTTTTTTCCCATGTTTTTCCTCCGTTATTAGTTTTGAAAATTCCTCTCTGTTCATTTGTAGAATACAAATGTCCTAGCACTCCAACAATTATTTCGTCGGGATTGTTTGGATTAATTTTAACTTTCCCAATATGATGAGAATCTGAAAGGCCTATATTCTCCCAATTTTTCCCATTATCGTTAGACTTTAATATTCCTATTCCAGAGTAAGAAGATCTAGAAGAATTGTTTTCTCCAGTTCCTACTATAATGGTTCTGTTATTCCAATCAACATCAAAATCTCCAATATTTTGGGTGTTTGCATTGTCAAAAATAGTATTGAAAGTAGTTCCATTATTGATTGTATGCCATAATCCCCCTGACGCATAAGCAACATAAAACTCTGTTGGATCGTTGGGATTAACCTCAATGTCTGAAACCCTGCCACTCATTACACTTGGACCAATGTTTGAAAATTCTAAGTTTTTTACTAAAGAATTTTTAATTAATTCATTTTGAAAATTAATTCCATTTATCAATTCTGATGAAGATGTACTTTCTTGTCCAAAAAACATTAATTGAAAACACAGAAAAGTTATACTAATTAAATTTTTCATAATTAAAATCTTTATTTACCCTTTATTAGATGGCTGTTAATACATTAAATATACTATTTTTGAATTTCAAATCTACTTTATGAAGTACACAGCTATTGATAACAACTTATTCATAAAAAATAGGGCAAAGTTCATGAACAAAATGAGCTCGAAAAGTATTGCTTTTTTTAATTCAAATGATCTTTACCCGGTCAGTGCTGACACTACACTTCCTTTTGAACAGCATAGAGATCTTTTTTATTTATCTGGTATAGATCAAGAAGAAAGTGTACTTGTTTTATGTCCAAATTGTGAAAATTTAAATCATAGAGAAATTCTTTTTTTAACAAAGCCTAATGAAGTTTTAACTCATTGGGAGGGGGAAAAATTGAGTATAGAAAAAGCTTTTAAGATTTCAGGCGTTAAAACAGTTTATTGGCTAGAAGATTTAGAAAAAATAATTGATGAGTTAGTGTCAGAATGTAATATTCTTTACACAAACATAAATGAACATTACAGGGCTAAAGTTGAAACAGAGACAAGAGAAGCTCGCTTTAATAAATGGATTGAAAAAAATTATCCCAATAAAAATTTTCAGAGAAGTAATCCTATTTTACAAAATATAAGATCTATTAAAGAAACTATTGAACTTGAATTAATTCAAAAAGCTTGCGATATAACAGAAAAAGGATTTAGAAGAGTTTTAAAATTCATTAAGCCAGGAGTTTGGGAGTATGAAATTGAAGCTGAATTTTCACATGAATTCTTAATTAATAGATCTAAAAAATTTGCTTATAGTCCAATAATTGCATCTGGAGAAAACTCTAATATTCTACATTATATTGAAAACAATAATCAATGTAATGATGGTGATGTTATTTTGCTAGATGTTGGAGCTGAATATGCTAATTATTCCAGTGACATGACAAGAACAGTTCCCGTTTCTGGGGAATTTACAAAACGTCAAAAAGAAGTTTATAGCTCTGTGCTACATGTTAAAAATGAAGCAACTAAATTACTGAATCCAGGAATTTTATGGAAAGATCATCACAGCGAAGTAGGTAAGGTTATGACTTCTGAATTGTTAAAATTAGGGTTGTTAGATAAATCTGATATTCAAAATCAGACTGATTCCAGACCAGCATTTAAAAAATACTTTACTCACGGAACGTCTCATCACTTAGGATTAGATACGCATGATTATGGAAACATTCACGAGCCTATTGAAAAAAACATGGTTTTCACAGTAGAACCAGGGATTTATATTCCTAAAGAAGGTTTTGGAATTAGACTAGAAGATGATGTAGTAGTTCAAGAAAGTTCGCCCCCAATCAACCTTATGAAAAACATTCCTATAGAAATAGAAGAGATAGAGAGTTTAATGAATTCTAATTAATTTATTTCAAATAAAAGAGTCATGTATAAAAAATTTTTCAATAGATACGGCCCCCTTATTTTAATTATGATGTTTTTTTCTGTTGTTGTTTTAACTTCATTTTATTTTATTTTACAGCCTAAAGTAATTTTGCCAATTTATAGCCCAAATATGGTTTCTCAGGAATTAGTTGATGAAAACATTCGTTACATAAAAAAATATCATAGAATAGCTGATTTTTCACTTACCAATCAAAATGGAGAAAAAATTACTCAAAAAAATTATGAAAATAAAATTTATATAGCTGATTTTTTCTTTACAACCTGTCCTAATATATGTCCAATAATGACAGATAACATGACATACTTGCAAGAAAAACTATTAAAAAATAAAAATATTCTTCTAGCTTCTTTTTCAGTAACTCCAGATATTGACAATGTTGAGGTTTTAAAGGATTATGCTCTTAAAAAGGGTGTTTTGAGCTATAAATGGAACTTATTAACTGGAAATAAAAAAATGATTTATGATCTGGCCAGAAAATCTTATTTAGTTGCTAAAAATGATGGTGATGGCGGAAAATATGATATGATTCACACTGAAAATTTTGTTTTAATTGATAAAGAAAAGCGCATTAGAGGTTTTTATGATGGAACTAATAAAGAAGAAATGGAAAAACTGTTAAACGATGTTGAAATTCTTAAAAACTCATATAAAAATTAGAAAAATGAAAAAAAAAATATTTAGTATATATGTTTTATTAATAACTGGGTTTCATGTAAATTCTCAAGAGCTAGTGATTGGAGAAGAAAGGATTGAACCAGGAATTATTTTTGTTTTTGAGGGAGCAATAAAAGATCGCATAATGCCTTTATCTATGCATTTAAAAGAAAATCAAACTAATATTCATATTGAGGCTAGAGTAAATTGGGATACAACTAAGGTCCCAAAAGGGACTCCTAAAGGAGGATTCGTTCCTTATTTACACATCACTGCTAGAGTAACAAATCAAGAAAGTGGTTTAAGTACATTTATCGATTTGTTACCTCACATCAATTTAACGGACAACTTTCACTACGCTAGAAACATTTCATTACCCGGAGCAATAAACGACTTATATTCTGTTGATTTTAATATAACTCCACCAACACAAATTGATTTAGCTCTTCATAATGATTGGGTCAAAATGTATGGAAAAGGACTCTTTAATGGTAAATTATTTCAATATTTAAATATTGATTTTGAAGAAATTGCTAATGCAAGCAGAAATTAAATTTGTTAGAAATAACATACACAGCGAAAAGGTTTAATTTTTTTTTCCAATATTTAATCTGTAACCCACAAACACTTCCATTCCATGATTTGGTGCATAAGCATAAGATGTATCAAAATATGGGCTAAATCCTTTTGAAGCATTGGGGTCGTTATAGCCAACTAATG
>CAJWFY010000108.1 GCA_913031655.1 uncultured Flavobacteriaceae bacterium | reverse complement strand
AGAAAATAAGGAGATAAAAAACCCCATTATAACACTATAAAATTTGTTGTTCGGGATTTCATGAATGTGAAAAAAACTTGGAATTCTGTTAAGTTTTGCTGCTATTGCCCCAGCTAAAATTAAAGAAGTGCTTGTGTAAACCGTATCAATCTTCTTTTTTTTAATTAAATAATTTATACGAAATACTGCCTTAATAATTTTTAAAAATCTATTAATTAATCCAAAGAAATTAAAATATTTTTTTCTAAAGACTCCTAAATTCATGATTTCAAGACTTGCTCCTTTTTTTTTAATTAAATCATCTAAGGGTCCACTATAAGGAAGAACAATACTTATATCGTAAGATTGTCTTAGTAAATCTATTATTTGAAGCATTATTTTACTAGCTCCATATAAATCGTTTGAACTATGAACTATTAATAGTTGTTTTTTCATCTAATCTTATTTAAACTAAAACAATTCCTCCATTGATTTAATAAAATTCAATCTTGAAAATAACTTAACTCTCTCAAAACCTTTATTTATTAATTTTTCTCTTAAATTCTTGTTATTAGCTAATGATTCTATTTTTAAGGATAAATCTTTTATATCATTAATATCAAATTGTAAAACAGCGTCAGAACCAATTTCTTGAAAAACTTTAATGTTTGAACATATAACCGGCAGTCCATAATTAAAAGATTCTAAAATAGGTATTCCAAACCCCTCTTCAAGAGACGGAAAAACATATAGCATTGATTGGTTGTACAGTTTAATTATTTCACTATCACTTAGATATCCGGGAATAATAACTTCTTCGTTTAAATTATTTTCATCTAAGAAATTTATTATTCTATTATACTCCTCCGTATTTCCAAAAAAATTAGTTGTTCCAGCTAAAACTAATTTAAAATCTTTATTTATTATATTTTTTTTGAATTCTTTAAATGCTTTTACCAAAAACAAAATATTTTTCCTTTTTTCAAAAGAACCAACATGAAGAAGCTGTTTCTTATTATCATGTTTTTTAGATTTTAATAAATTATTAGATTTTTCAAAACTTTGATATACAACACTAATATTAATGTTCGGGAAAATCCTTTTCAAATTATTTTTAGAATAATTGCTTGTAGTGGCTATAATTGTGGAATCATTTATTCCAAGCTTAATTAATTTAAGATAATATTTTCGCCATAAATTTGAATAATTCAAAGGGTAATCCCAAAATAATGAATCATGAATAATGACAATTTTTTTAGCTTTTAGTTTCCAAAAAGGCAAAACATAGTCAGGACAAATTAAGATGTCAGCTCCACATTTTTTTAACTTAATAGGTAAAAATACTTGTTTCCAAAGCAAATATTTAAACTGAAAGAGCCACCTGATTGCTCTACTTTTAGAATTTAAGAATTTTAAATTACTTGATGACTTGTTTAAATCATGAGAAATAATATAATTACTACTACCGTGAATTAATGCGCTATTAACTAGCTCTTTAATATAGGTTCTGATTCCTGCTGGAGCAGCTTTATAATAATAAGTGTCTATAAATACTTTAGGTTTATTGTTCAAATCAAATAAGAAAAACTAAATATACAAATTCTAATTATTGGTATTTTAATTCACTAATTATTTTTTGAGATTGACCTATTAAAAACCATGAAAAAATTGAAATGAATAAATACAATTCAGCATTGGCAGTAAACAAGGGGATTAACAATCCTAATTTTACAAGCCCTGAGATAAAGCCTAATTCCCTCTTAAAACCATTACTCTTAAAATAAACTCTTAGTGAAATTGTTATTGATTTATATAAAATAATTGAATAAATAATTATACTTAGAACTCCCATTTGAACCCCATAAATTAAAAATTGATTTTCTCCTCCGACTTTAATAGATTGATCAACTACAGAAGCATTTCCGCTTAAAGCTAGGCCCAATCCAAAGGGATTTTCAACAATAGCTATTAAAGCTTGAATCCATTCTAGCAAATGGCCAACAGTTGAACTTTCTTTAAAGGTAAAAGTGTCTAAAATAAAATATAATGTATCCTCAGACGTGTTATAATATAATACGAAAAGACCAATTAAAAATAGAACAAAACAATAAAACAATATTTTGAAATTTTTAGTTATTAATAAAGCTGAGACTACTATAAGAAATGCCGAAATAATTGAAGCTCTCGAATAAGCAAAATAAAATGAAATGATTATTAATAATATCCAAATAAGATTCATCAGCTTATTTCTTTGATTATGTAAAAGATGAAAAACTGGAATTGTCATAAACAACAGTAAGCTCGCTGAATACTCTAGAGGATTAGAAAAAAAGGAGGCAAATCTCTTATGGTCAGCACTTCTTTCAAAAGTCCAACTTAAATCAAAGTTTCCTGTTGGCAAGGTGTCATTAACAATTAAATTATAATTAGAATACCCTAAAATTGATTGCAGATGAATTCCAAAAAAATATTCAATTGAAGCAACTACAAAAGCTATAATAAAAAGAATGCTTAATGTTTTTTTTATAAATCTAAATCTATTAGAATCAAAATCCGTGTTCCGTCCTAAAAAGTATATAATTGGAATGAAAAATAAATTCTTAGCATAAATTAACTTGATCCATAAACCAACTTCTCCAATTGGTAAAAGGGCATATATACTAACTATTAATGTGAAATATATAATCCATTTATCTAATGAACTTAATTTATATTGGTTCAAGAAAAAGGAACTCTTCGATCCAAATATAAAAACCACAAAAGAAGAAAAAATTACAATATCTTTTGAATATCTAATGAAGTTTAATAGAACAATACTATCGCTAGTTTTAAAAACCAGTAGTTGAAAAAAAGAATAAAATGGTAGAAAAAATAATATATAGATTAATAAGTAGAATGGGTCTCCGTGAAATACTTTTTTAATAACTAAAAAAGTTAAAAAAGTATAAATAAAAACTAAAAGTATACTAAATACCATGTTTTCGTGATTTTAATCCATCATTTAAGCCTTTGAATACCATCCTGAATTTTTCAAGCCTTAATCTAAAAAGAAAATAAATAGCGTATGAGAAAAGTTTAAAAATTTGATATAAAAAACTTCCAAATAAATTAAAATTTTTATTGTGTTTTTTTAAAAAATATAAATGATTTCTAATACTTAAGTAGTGTGTTTTCGGAGATACAAACCCTTCTTTATTTTTTGTTTTACTATTCCAAGAACCTCCTTCATGATGATAAATTCTACTATTAGATTCTAGTCCAAGACTATAACCTTCCTCTTTAATTCTTAAAGACCAATCAGCATCTTCAAAATAAACAAAGAAAAAATCATCTAACAAGCCTATTTTTTGTATCACCTCACTTCTAATTAAAAAACAACAACCAGAAACCCAATCTGTTTCCTTAGAGTTTTTTAATTCTTTTATATCAACTCCTTTTTGCAAGGTTATAACACGACCAAAAAAATTATCAAATTTTCCTCCGAAATTCCAAATCAAATTCTTGTCAAACCAGTTTAAAATTAATGGTTGAATCGCTCCTATATTTGGGTTTTTATCTAACTTTTTCAATAAAGGCTCAATAAAGTCAGGATCAACTTCCGTATCATTGTTAAGCAGCATTATGTTCTTAAAACCATTTTTTAAAGCGAGATCAATAGCTACATTATTTGCTCCTGTAAATCCTAAGTTATTATTGTTTTGCAGAAAAGTGATTTCAGGAAAATCTTTATTTAGTTTAACGCCAGAAAGATCAATTGAAGCATTATCAACTAAAAAAATACTAAAATTCTTGTAATTACATTTAAGTAAGCTTTGTAAACAGGCTTTTGTTAAGTCGTATTGATTCCAGTTAATAAGTATTATAGCTAATTTTTTATTCATTTTCTGTGTGTTTTTAAAATTAGCCAACTACACAAAAAATAGTTTAATAATTCAGAAAGTAATAAGGAAAATGCCATTCCATAACCTCCATATAAGTAGGACATAGAGCTTCCGCTAAAAATCATAAACAAAGCAACAATCCAGGTAGATAAATTTAATGAACGCTTTCTTTCATTTACTAAAAAAATAACCATGTTTTTAAAATTAAGCATGCTTAAAAAAGGAACAAAAGCTAGAATACATAATATAAGTTGAGAGTAAACAATGAATTTTCCTGCCAAAACATATATTATCCATTTTGAAAAAAAACAAAGAATTAAAGCAAGTAAAAAAGAAGCAACCAATCCGATTTTATTAACTCTACTTATATAATTATTAAACTCTTCTAAGTTATCATTATTTTTTCTTGAGGCAATTTGTAAAACGGATTGTGTTATAAAAACAGGGAGCATACGTATTAGTAGTCCTATTTTTTGGGCAATGGAAAATTGACCAAGTTCTTTGTTATCTACAAAAAAAGAAATGATAATTAAGCTACTGCTTACAGATAAATAGCCAGCTAATGAAGAAAGGGTAAAATGAATATTTTCATTAATTCTTTTAAAAAAATTAATAGAATTTATCCATAGCCAATCCAACTTTTCTATTCTAAATATATATATCCAAAAAAAAATATTTATAAATAAAGAGGAAATACCATAGAAAAAATTAACTAAGTAAGCTTGATTACTGTTTTTTACAAAAAATAAAATTAAAGTCAAATAAGAAATTTTAAATAAGAAATTTGAAAAGGTTACGCCTTTTAAATTATCTTTCCCCTGAAAATAAAAAATAGGATTAATAGATTCTGATAAAATAATAATCAATGAAAAGCTTAAAATTAATTGGCTGCTTTGATTTAATTTTAAAAAAAAAGAAATTATTAAACTCAAACTGAAAATGATAAGTCCTATAATTATTCTTACAGAAATTACTTCATTAATTAATTTTTGAAATGAAGTTTTATCCGAGTCAACTGCAATTCTTTTTGGTCCATTAAGGTTGTATCCATAGTTGACAAACACTACTAAAAGCATTACAACAGTAAAATATAAGTTTATAATCCCAAACTGTTCGTCTCCTAATCTTTGGAAGAGAATCGGCGTGATTATAAGTGTGAAAAAAATATTAAATAATTGAGTTAAGCTTAAATTAAAAAAATTCTTTAAAAAAATATTTTTAATTACTCTTTGCATTTAATTTTAAGATTCTTTGTTTTGAAACAAATTAATAACTAAGTAAAAACTTATCATAGAAATAAACCCAATTGAAATTCCGTAAAATAAAACATCAAAAAGTTTTAATCTAGAATTCTCTAACGGTAGTATCGGTGAATCAATAATTTGAATTAAAGGTGTGCTATTCCTATGGGTAACTTTG
>CAJWFY010000107.1 GCA_913031655.1 uncultured Flavobacteriaceae bacterium | reverse complement strand
AAATTATTTGAAATAATTCCAGGACCTGATTGTAAACCAGAAATCATTGACTTTCTTAATGATTTCGGAGAACGCTTTTTAGGAAAAGATTCAGTACTAGCTAAAGATACTCCAGGTTTTATTGGTAATAGAATTGGAACATTTGGAATGGTGAATATTTTAAACAATGTCAAAAAATTAGATTTAACTATTGAAGAAATTGACAAATTAACTGGACCAATTATAGGAAGTCCAAAGTCTGCAACTTTTAGAACAAGTGATGTTGTGGGATTGGATACTACTGTTAACGTGGCTACGGGTATATATGATAATTGTCCTAATGATGAATTTAGAGACACCTTCAAATTACCTAAGTATATCTATAAAATGCTAGAAAACAACTGGTTAGGCTCTAAAACAGATGGTGGTTTTTATAAAAGAATTAAAGATGAAAATGGAAAATCTACAATACTTTCCTTAGATCTTGAAACACTTGAATATTCACCTGTTAAAAAGGTATCATTTGAAACTGTTAGTAAGGCAAGAAAAATAAATAAAGTCATAGACAGGTTTTTAGTGTTAATTGAAGGACAAGATAAAGCAGGCGAATTTTATAGATTCAATTTTGGAACTATGTTTTCGTATATACAGAACCGGATACCTGAAATTTCGAATGAATTATATAGAATTGATGATGCTTTAAGAGCTGGATTTGGATGGGAAAACGGTCCTTTTCAAATTTGGAATTCAATAGGAATTAAAAAAGGTGTCGAAATAATGGAATCTTTAGGATATAAACCAGCTGATTGGATTTCAGATATGATTAGTAATAATATTAATAACTTTTATAAAGTTGAGAATGGTATAACAAATTATTATGATATAAGCACCAAATCGTTTTTACCTAAACCTGGTCAAGATTCATTAATAATATTAAAGAATCTAAACAAGAGTTCTATTGTTTGGGAAAATTCTGATTCTGTTATTTCAGATATTGGTGACGGAATTATCAATTTAGAGTTCAGGACTAAAATGAACACACTAGGTCAAGGTGTACTTATGGGGATTAATAAAGCTGTAGACTTAGCTGAAAAAGATTTTAAAGGAATTGTAATTGGAAATGAAGGCTCTCACTTTTCTGCAGGAGCTAATTTAGGTGCAATTTTTATGGCTGCTGCTGAACAAGAATATGATGAAATAAATCTTGCTATTAAGTTTTTTCAAGATAGCATGATGAAACTAAGATATTCAAGTGTTCCTGTTATAGCCGCCCCTCACGGCCTTACGTTAGGTGGAGGTTGTGAAGTTACTATGCACTGCGATAAAGCAGTAGCATATAGTGAAAGTTATATCGGTCTAGTTGAAGTAGGTGCTGGTTTAATCCCTGGAGGAGGAGGATGTAAAGAAATGGCATTAAGAGCATCAGAAAAATTCAGTAAAAACGACGTAGAACTCAACGTTTTACAAGAATATTTTTTGAATATAGGTATGGCTAAAACTTCGACATCTGCTTACGAAGCTATTGACTTAGGTTACTTACAGCCTAATAATGACACCATAATCATGAACAAAAATCATCAAATTTCTATTGCAAAAAAACATGCGATTTTAATGGCTGATTACGGATACTTACCCCCTTTTAAAGCAAAAGATATTAAGGTATTAGGCAAGCAAGCGTTAGGAACTTTTATGGTTGGTACTGACACTATGAAAGCTGGAAAATATATTTCAGAACACGACCAAAAAATTGCAAATAAAATTGCTTATGTAATAAGTGGAGGTGATTTATCTCAATCAACTCTAGTAAGTGAACAATATTTACTAGACCTAGAAAGAGAAGCGTTTCTTTCCTTATGTTCTGAGAGAAAAACATTAGAAAGAATACAACATATATTAAAAACAGGTAAACCTTTAAGAAATTAAATTATGAAAGAAGCGTATATAGTAAAAGCATATAGAACAGCTGTTGGAAAAGCTCCAAAAGGATTGTTTAGATTTAAAAGACCTGACGAGCTTGCTTCAGAAACTATAAATCATATGATGAATGAAGTTCCTGAACTTGACAAAACTAGAATTGACGATGTTATAGTTGGGAATGCAACTCCTGAAGCTGAACAGGGTTTAAATATAGCAAGAGTGATTTCACTAATGGGATTAAAAGTAGAAGATGTACCTGGCGTTACTGTTAACAGATATTGTGCTTCTGGTCTTGAAACTATAGCAATGGCCTCCGCAAAAATAAAATCTGGAATGGCGGAATGCATAATTGCGGGAGGAGTTGAAAGCATGAGTTTACTTCCAATGGGAGGTTATAAACCAGTTCCAGATTATGCAATTGCTAAGCAAGGGAAAGAGGATTATTATTGGGGAATGGGACTTACAGCTGAACAAGTAGCAGAAAAGTATAAAGTGAATAGAGAAGATCAGGACGAATTTGCACTAAATTCTCATTTAAAAGCCATTGACGCTATTTCTAAAGGCAAATTTAAATCCCAAATAGCACCTATTAAGGTTGAAGAAACATTCTTAAATCAAGATGGTAAAAAAACATCAAGAGAGTATATAGTTGACACAGATGAAGGTCCAAGGAAAGGTACTAATCTAAAAGTACTAAATAAACTAAGGCCTGTTTTTACAATGAATGGAAGTGTTACCGCTGGTAACTCTTCTCAAATGAGCGACGGCGCAGCATTCGTTTTAATAATGAGTGAGAAAATGGTTAAAGAATTAAACATTGAACCAATTGCTAGGCTAGTTAATTATGCAGTAGCTGGAGTTCCTCCAAAAATTATGGGAATTGGACCTATAAAAGCTATTCCAAAAGTTTTAAAACAAGCTGAAATGAAAATCGAGGATATAGATTTAATCGAGTTAAATGAAGCTTTCTCATCTCAATCTTTAGCAGTAATAAGAGAACTTAATTTAAATAAAGAAATAATCAATGTTAATGGGGGAGCAATTGCACTTGGGCATCCTTTAGGCTGTACAGGAGCAAAACTATCTGTTCAGTTATTTAATGAAATGAGAGATAGAAAATCTAAGTATGGAATGGTTACTATGTGTGTTGGTACAGGCCAAGGTGCAGCCGGAATTTTTGAATTTTTAAAATAATTTTATATAATGGAAGTAAACGAAAAAAATATTACAAGAGGTGGGGAATTTGTTATTAAGGAAACTAATTCTAACAATGTATTCACGCCTGAAGATTTTTCCGAAGAACAGCTAATGATGAAACAAGCTGTTGTAGACTTTATTGAAAAAGAGGTTATACCTCACCGTGCAAGATTTGAAAATAAAGATTACCAATTGACAGAAGACATTATGAAAAAAGCTGGTGATCTAGGTTTTTTAGGAGTGGCAGTTCCTCAGGAATATGGCGGAATGGGAATGGGTTTTGTTTCTACAATGCTAGTATGTGAAGCCATTTCAGGCGCATGTGGTTCACTATCAACAGCATTTGGAGCACACACGGGAATTGGGACCATGCCTATAGTTCTGTATGGAAATGAAGAACAAAACAAAAAATTTGTTCCTAAACTAGCTAGTGGAGAAGTATTTGGATCTTATTGTTTAACCGAACCTACAGCAGGATCAGATGCAAATAGTGGAAAAACAAAAGCTGTTCTTTCAAAAGATGGATCACACTATGAAATTACAGGTCAAAAAATGTGGATATCAAATGCTGGGTTTGCAAAATTATTTATTGTTTTTGCAAGAATTGAAGATGACAAGAACATAACAGGTTTTATAGTACCAAACGAATCTAGCAATGGAATAACATTAGGCGAAGAAGAGAAAAAATTAGGTATACATTCATCATCAACAAGACAAGTCTTTTTTAACGAAACAAAAGTTCCAGTTGAAAACATGTTATCTGAAAGAGGAAGCGGTTTTAAAATAGCTGTAAACTCTTTAAATATTGGAAGAATCAAATTAGCGGCAGCTTGCTTAGATGCTCAAAAAAGAGTTGCTACATATGCAATACAATATGCAAGCGAAAGAACCCAATTTAATACCAAAATTATAGATTTTGAAGCTATTAAAGAAAAAATTGCTACTATGGCCACGGATACTTACGTTGGTGAATCAGCAACCTACAGAGCTGCAAAAGATATTGAAGATAGAATTAAAATAAGACACGAGAGTGGAAATAGTTTTCAAGAATCAGAACTAAAAGGAGTGGAAGAATACGCAATAGAATGTTCGTTATTAAAAGTAGCTATAAGTGAAGACATGCAGAATATTGCTGATGAAGGAATTCAAGTATTTGGTGGAATGGGCTTTTCTGCAGAAACTCCAATGGAAGGAGCCTGGAGAGACTGTAGAATTGGAAGAATATACGAAGGCACTAATGAAATTAACAGAATGTTAAGCGTTGGAATGCTAATCAAAAAAGCAATGAAAGGACAGATTGATTTTATAAATCCAGCAACAAAAGTAGCTGATGAATTAATGGGAGTTCCATCTTTTGACTTACCTGATTTAACTGAGTTATTTGCCCAAGAAAAATTAATTTTAATAAATCTTAAAAAGGTGTTTTTAATGTTAGCTGGTGCAGGAATAAAAAAGTTTGGTGATAAACTCGAAGAACATCAACAAATGCTTTTGGCTGTATCCGATATATTAATTGAAATTTATATGTCAGAATCTGCAGTTTTAAGAACTGAAAAAAATTGTAATAGATTTGGTAAAGAAACACAAAGTGAACAAATCGCAATGACGCAATTATATCTTTACAAAGCTGTAGATATTATTCAGTCTAGAGGTAAAGAAGTCATAATCTCTTTTTCTAAAGGAGATGAACAAAAAGGGTTATTAATGGGACTTAAAAGATTTACTAAGTATTATGAATACCCTAATGTCATTGAATTAAAAAATAAAATCGCTCAAAAACTTAAGGAAGAAAACGAATATTGTTTTTAAATTATTAATTACATAATTATATTTTATAAATTTAGGTATGAAAATCTTAAAATTCATACCTATTTTTATTTTTACAAGTCTGTGTTTTTCACAAACAAAACAAGATTTATATACTATTATAGATTCTGTTTCTGAAAAAAGAATTCAAAAAGATATTGAAAAACTCGTTTCCTTTGGCACTAGACACACACTTAGTGATACTATTTCCAAATCTTATGGAATTGGAGCTGCCAGAAGATGGATAAAAACATCATTCGAAGAAATATCAGAAGAATGTAATAACTGTCTAGAAGTAAATTATCAAAAAAATTATTTTAAAAAAAACAAAAGAAGATTAGTTAAAAATGTTTGGATTAATAATGTTGTAGCGATTCAAAAAGGAAAAAAATATCCAAACAAGTATATTATAATGAGTGGAGATATAGATAGCAGAGTCTCAAATGCTAACGATTACACCTCATTATCTCCAGGTGCTAATGATAATGCTTCAGGAATGGCTGG
>CAJWFY010000106.1 GCA_913031655.1 uncultured Flavobacteriaceae bacterium | reverse complement strand
CCTCAACAAGATTTAATTGAAGGTCAATCTAGAATACAAAACACTTTTGATTTAAGTTTTTTTCCAGATGAAAAAGGACCTTACAATAATAAAATAAACACAGATTTTGTTCAATCTCCAAAAAATAATTGGGCTGGAATAACTAGAAAAATTAACTCTACTAACTTTGAGCAATCTAATGTAGAGTTTATTCAATTTTGGCTGTTAGATACTTTTGAAGAAAATAGCTCAAGTGATAACGATTTAGGAACCTTAGTTTTTGATTTAGGAAGTATTTCAGAAGATATTTTAAAAGATGGAAAAAAATTATATGAAAATGGTTTACCAGTACCGAACTCTCAACAAATAACAAATAACTCTAATTGGGGAATTTCTCCAGCTACTCAATCCTTAGTATATTCTTTTGATTCTAACACGAACAACAGACCTCTTCAGGATTTAGGGTATGACGGAATGAATGATCAAGATGAGTTAGAGAAATATTTTAACGGACCAATAAGTGACCCTGCAGGAGATAATTACCAGTATTATATTAATGCTAAAGGAGGGGTTGTTGAAAGATATAAAAATTACAATGGTACTCAAGGAAATTCACCTGTTGAAGTCAATGATAAACAAAGAGGATCAACTACAATTCCGGATAATGAAGATGTAAATAAAGACAATACTATGAACACTATTGATAGTTATTTTCAATATAGTGTGCCAATAAGAAAAAATATGGATGTTGGAAATCATCCTTTTATAAGTGATGTAAGAAATAATGTAAAAGTTGATCTTCCTAATGGAGAAACTAAAACTACTAGATGGATACAGTTTAAGATTCCGGTTTTTAAACAATTTTACAAAAGCAGCAAGTATAGTGCTTTCTTTGATGCAATTAATGGTATTGATAATTTGAGGTCGATTAGATTTATGAGAATTTTATTAAAAGATTTTTCTAAGCCTGTAACTTTAAGATTTGGGACACTAGATTTAGTAAGGACAGATTGGAAAAGGTATTCGAAAAATTTAAATAAAGAAAATATAAACCACCCAAACACATCGTTTGAAATAGGATCTGTCAATATTTTAGAAAATGAAAATAGAGTTCCTGTAAACTATATTCTTCCACCTGGTGTGGAAAGAGAAGAAATAAATTCTAATAATTCTGTAATTAGACAAAATGAGCAGTCTATGTCAATTAAAATTACGGATCTTCAACCTAAAGATTCCAGAGCTGTATTTAAAAGTTTAAATTTTGACATGAGACAATACAAGTCTTTAAAAATGTATATTCATGCCGAGTCTATTGAAGGAAGTCCCAAGCTCCCAGGCGATGGCGCATCAGAAGAATTAGACAAAAGATTAGTTGGTTTCATTAGACTCGGAACTGATTTTAAAGATAATTATTACCAAATTGAAGTTCCATTAAAGCCCACTTCATTTAATCAAAATTCTTCTAACAGATTTAGTGCTGATGAAGTATGGCAACCTGATTTTAATTCCATTGATTTTTCTTTAGAACAACTTACAAAATTAAAAGCTATAGCCATTTCTAATAACTCAAATTTATCTGAGGTTTTATACTTTAATGAAGATCTAGAAATTATTGATGAATTCACTTCTATCTCTAGTTTGCCAGGAGAAAAAAAATATAAATTTTCCATAAAAGGAAACCCGACAATAGGAGCTGTTAAAAATTTGATGCTTGGAGTAAAGAATCCTTCTACACAGAACGGGGATATTTTGTCTGGTGAAGTTTGGTTTAATGAGTTAAGACTTTCAGAAATTGATGGAAAAGGAGGCTGGTCAGCTTTAGCATCAGTAGATGCGAATATTGCGGATTTTGCTAATTTCTCGATTTCTGGAAAGATGTCTACAGTGGGATTTGGATCAATAGATAAAACCCCTAATCAAAGAAGTAGGGAAGAATCAAAGCAGTATGGATTTTTAGGAGCTGTTAACGTAGGTCAATTACTGCCTGAAAAATGGAAAATACAAATTCCTTTGTCATATGCTATTTCGGAAGAATTTACATCCCCAGAATATGATCCTTTTTATCAAGATATTAAATTAAATGATAGAATTAATTCAGCTTCAAGAAAAAGTCAAAAAGACTCTATAAGAAATCAGGCAATTACTTATAGAAAAGTTAGTAGTATTAATGTAACTGGACTAAAGAAAAATAGAGCTGAAGATCAAAAGGAAAGAGTTTATGATATTGAAAACTTTGATTTTTCATACAGCTATAATCAAGAGATGCAGCATGACTATGAGGTAGAAAATTTAACTAGAAAAATAGCAAGGGTTAGCTCACAATATAGCTATTCATTTAGTCCATTTGTAATCACGCCTTTTGAATCAATTAAATTTATAAGTGATAACAAATATTTAGAATGGTTAAGTGAATTTAATATTAATCCTCTTTTATCAAGTATTTCATTTGATGCAAATATTAATAGGACTTTTAATAGTCAAAGGTTTCGAGATGTTTATGTTGAAGGAGCTGATGCTTCAAAACAAATAGCGTTGCCTGATATTCAACAAAGAAATTTTCTATTTGATTGGAGTCTTAACTTAAGTCAAAATTTAACTAATTCTTTAAGAGTAGATTTTTCAGCTTCGAACAATAGCATAGTTAAAAATTACTTTCAAAATGATTCTGATGGAAACATAGTTGTAAACAAAGATTTAGATATATGGGACGGATTTTGGAATACAGGTGAGGCCAACTCACACAATCAATCGTTTCAATTATCATATCAGTTGCCTTTTAAATTCTTTCCTTTAATTAATTTCATTACTAGTAGTTATAATTATTCTGGAGATTTTAATTGGGAAAGGGGATCAGATGCAATGGCTCAGGTTGAAGATGAATCAGGAAATGTTTTAGGTAGAGTCAATACAATTCAAAATGCCAATACACATACTTTTAATACGTCTTTTAGCATGTCTAAATTTTATAAAAATTTAGGTTTAGTTAAAAAGAAAAAACCAAAATCATTACAAGACAAAATTCTTAACTCAGTTATCGGACTGGCAACGGGACTTACTCGGTTTAAAGTGAATTATTCTGAAAATAACGGAAAAGTTTTGCCTGGCTACACTCAAACTCTTGGATTTTTGGGGACTGCTAGACCTTCTTTGGCTTTTGTTTTTGGAAGTCAATCTGATGTTAGATATGAAGCTGCAAAAAATGGATGGCTTACAAATTTTCCTAGTTTTAATGAACAATTCACACAAGTCCATAATACTAAATTTGATTTAGTTGCTGAGCTAAGTTGGATAGATGACCTGAAAATTGATTTAAAGGCCAACAGAGTTTATTCTGAAAATTTTTCAGAGAATTTTATAGTTCTTGACAATGAGTATAATGCTTTGACTCCCAATTCATTTGGGAATTTCGCTATTTCAACAATTTTAATAAAGACCTCTTTTAAGAAAAGCAACGGAAATGAATCATTTACTTTTGATAATTTTCAAAATAATAGATTAATAATTGCAAATAGACTGGCGTTAAAAAATGGAAATCCCAGTGGAGATATTGATGAGTTTGGGTTTCCGTTAGGTTATGGAAAAAACAATCAAGCTGTTTTGATTCCGGCATTTATTTCAGCTTACTCAGGAAAAGATCCTAATGGTATTTCCTTAAGCGCAATTACAAGCACACCACTACCCAATTGGTCTTTACAGTACAGCGGGTTAATTAATTTAGAATTTTTCAAAGACCGCTTTAAAAGATTTAGTATTGGACACTCTTATCGTTCTAGTTACACATTAAATAGCTTTAAATCAAATTTAGAATTTGACTCTAAAGATTCTACTTTAAAAGATTTATCAGGAAATTTTTTAAACGAAATATTGTACACTAATATTAATTTAGTAGAGCAATTTAATCCCTTATTAAAAATCGATATGGAATTAAAAAATTCCATAAGATTAGTTGTGGCATTGAAAAAAGATAGAGCTCTTTCATTAAGTTTAGACAACAACTTACTTACTGAAACATCTGGCACAGATTATTCAGTAGGTTTTGGGTATAGAATAAAAGATCTAAAATTTAGAAGCGGATTTGGTGGAAGACAAACAGTTTCTAAAGGAGATTTAAACATCAAAGCCGATGTGAATTTAAGAGACAACATTACTATAATAAGAAATTTAAATATTCTTGACAATAAGGTTACCGCCGGACAAACTATGTGGTCACTAAAGTTGTCAGCTGATTATGCTTTAAGTAAGAGTTTTAATGCGGTTTTCTTTTATGATCATTTATTTTCAAAATTTGCTATATCAACAGCTTTTCCAATGACAACTATAAGGTCAGGTATGACTTTAAGATATAATTTTGGAGAATAATTTTTATGAAAAAATATTTTTTAGAATTATATTTACAAAAATTAAAATTATAAAATGGAAATAAAGCCAGAATTAAGATACACTAAAGATCATGAGTGGGTTAAAATTGAAGGAGATAATGCTACAATTGGTATTACGGATTATGCCCAAGGAGAGCTTGGTGATATAGTATATGTTGAAATAGAATCTTTAGGAGATGAACTTAATAAAGAAGAAATTTTTGGCTCTGTAGAAGCGGTTAAGACAGTTTCTGATTTGTTTATACCAGTTTCAGGAAAAATAACAGAAATGAATGAAAGTTTAGAAGATAATCCAGAGCTTATTAATGAGGATCCGTATGGAGAAGGATGGATTATTAAAATGGAGATCAAAGACGTGTCAGAAATAGAACAGTTGTTAACTGCTCAGGCCTATAAAGAATTAATAGGTGGATAAACCCTTATTTAAAAAAGTAACATTTACTTATACTTTTTTAATAGTAATAATCTCATTAGTTCCGATCTCTAACCTCACCTTGCCGGAGTTTAAACTTTTTGAGCTTGACAAGCTTATTCATTTATCTATGTATTTTATTATGTCAATTATGTGGATACGCTTAGAATCCTATTCAAACACTTCATTTCCATTAAAAAGTTTATTGTTTGTATTTTTAATAGCTAGTTTAACAGAGTTTTTACAAGGAATCTTGCCGATTAATAGATATAGTGATTGGGCAGATTTTATTGCAAATTCATGTGGCATCTTATTAGGAATAGTAGCATATAGTTTATATATTTCTAAAAAATAAACACTCTTAGCTTTTAATTTAAAAAAAAAAATTATTTTAGCTCAAGAA
The DNA here is from genome assembly GCA_913031655.1 of uncultured Flavobacteriaceae bacterium. Taxonomy (GTDB): domain Bacteria; phylum Bacteroidota; class Bacteroidia; order Flavobacteriales; family Flavobacteriaceae; genus MAG-121220-bin8. The sequence continues at coordinate 260 of CAJWFY010000106.1, read as the reverse complement.
TAATTAGAACTTATGCAGTCAAAAAAAAATCCACAATCTGATTTAAGAAATTATAGTAGTTTGCTATTTGCTTTTGGATTATGTATTGTTTTGCTTGTTTCATGGAGAGCTATTGAAGCAAAAACATACGAAGCGCAATACGATTATGAATCGTTAAATGTAGATGATGATGATGATGAAGAAATCCCTATCACAGAACAAATTAAAACACCACCACCACCACCACCACCACCTGCTCCAGAAATTATTGAAATAGTTGA
>CAJWFY010000105.1 GCA_913031655.1 uncultured Flavobacteriaceae bacterium | reverse complement strand
ATGATAATCTTCAAAAAATTATAACTTATTTAAAAGAGTCCGATCAATTAGAAAACACCATTATTATTTACACTTCAGATCAAGGTTACTTTCTTGGAGAACATGGGTTTTTTGATAAAAGGATGATGTATGAAGAATCTTCAAGAATGCCGTTTGTGATTAGTTATCCAAAAGAGGTTTTAAAATCTCATAGAATAGATGATTTAGTTATTAATTTAGATATTCCTTCACTATTTTTAGATTATGCCGGAATAAAGCCTCCAAAGTCATTTCAAGGTAAAAGTTTTAGAAAATCTTTAGAATCAAATGAGAATTCAGAAACTAGAGATTACACTTATTACAGGTACTGGGAGCACAGTCCAACAAGACCCGCTCACCTGGGAATAAGAAGTAGTAAAAATAAATTAATCTACTATTATGGAGATGGATTAAATAAAAATTCCGCAAGTAAAACTAAGACTCCTAGTGCATGGGAATTTTACGATCTTGTCAATGATCCTTATGAATTAATAAATCAGTTTAATAATTCTAAATATAAAAGTGAAATTAACAAACTACATAAAGAATTAATTAAACAGAAAAGATTAGCCAAAGACAGTGAAACAATTATTCCAAAACTTGATGAAATTTAAACTTCTTTTATTTATTTTTTCAATTTCTTTTCCAGCTTTTGGACAGACTAATATTAATCAAGAAATAGATAGTTTAATTAATTCAAATATTACTCAATATGCATTTCCTGGGGCTCAAGTTTATGTAAAAATTAAAGATAAAATTGTAATTAATAAATCCTATGGTTATCAAACTTACGATTCCATTAATCGTATTAATAATGACCATATTTATGATTTGGCTTCTTTAACTAAGGTGCTAGCTTCAACATTATCGCTGATGAAACTTTATGAGGATTTTGATTTAAATCTTCACATTCCCATTTCAAATTATATTAAAGATTTAAAAAGGTCTAATAAAAAAAATACAACGATCTACCAGAGCTTAAGCCATACTAGCGGTTGGATCCCTTATATCAGTCATCAAAATTATGTAAAGAGAAAAAATGGAAAATTTAAAAAATCTATAATTAGAAAAAATAAAAACCTTCGTTTTAGCACTACTATTAGCGAAGGTCTGTATCTAAATAAAAATTATTTTAAGAAACTTTTTAAAAGAATAAGAAAATCTAAAGTCAATAAAAAAGGAGAATATGTTTACTCTGGATTATTCTTTTTTTACATACCAAGTCTTGTTGAAAATCTTTCAGGAAGTACTTTTGAGCAATATTTTAACAACTCCATATTAAACAAAGCAAATGCCAAGCTTTATTTCAATCCAAATCAAAAAGTCAAAAAAGAACTTATAGTTCCAACAGAGTATGACTCTATATTTAGAAATGCTCTAGTTCATGGAAACGTTCACGACGAGGCAGCAAGTTTTATGGGAGGAATTTCAGGGAATGCCGGTCTTTTTGGAAGTGCTCAAGAAATTGGAAAATTATTACAAGCACTCGAACCAAATAGTTCTATTTTTCAAGATTCAACAATTAAAAAATTCACCTCATATGCTTATAAAGATAGTCCCATAAGAAGAGGGCTTGGGTTCGATAAGCCTTACCCTAAAAATGAATACGGCATCTATCCAAACCAGAATTTGTCTAAGCTAAGTTTTGGACATACCGGATTTACTGGCACTATGTTTTGGAGAGATCCCGAAAAACAGCTAACTATTGTTTTTTTGACTAACAGAGTCTATCCTACAAGAAAAAATGATAAATTTTATCAAAACAAGGTAAGAAGTAAGTTAATAGATTTAATAATTCAAAAAGTGGATTTGTAAAACCCAATTTTATCTTTTTTAAAATCTTTTTTTTGTGCTTCCAAATAAATACAAAGAAGAGTTGTGAGAAATAATTCTTAATCTTGATTTTCGATCTAATGCTTTCATTTCTAATTTTTTAAAATCTGGAAATTTGTCCTTTTATTTAAATTTATATTACATTTATCCATTATTTTATCCAAATTAAACATTAGAAAAGTCGAACTATATGTATATACTAAAACCATTTAATTTTTTATTCTTTTTTTTAATATCCTTTTCAATTACAGGACAAGAGTATTTAGAAAAAGACAGCCCTGAATCAAATGGTATGTCTACAGAAAAGCTACTTAATTTAAATTCTGTAATGCATAGCTATGTTGACAATAACGATATTTCTGCTATCCAAACTGCAATAGTTAAAAATGGAAAAATAGTTCATTTTGACAGCTATGGTTATTCCGATATTTCTGAAAAAGACATACTTGACGAGGGAGATATTTTTAGAATTGCTTCAATGACAAAACCTATAGTTTCATTAGCACTTATGATGCTTTTTGAAGAGGGTAAGTTTAAACTAGATGACCCTGTTTATAAATATATTCCTGAGTTTAAAAATTTAACAGTTAAAAAGCGTAAAAAAAATAAACCTATCAAAAACGATGTTAAAATTATAGATCTTTTAAGGCACTCTGCTGGGTTTAGTTTTAAAGGTCCAGAGGATTACAGAAAAGTGATTGACATGACTCTTGAACAATACACGCAGGATGCAATAAAAACTCCCTTGGTGTATGAACCTGGCACTCAATGGAGGTACAGTTCTTCTACTGACATTGTAGGATATCTAGTTGAAGTTTTGTCTGGACTTAGGTTAGATCGTTTTTTAAAAGCTAGATTATTTGATCCACTTGGAATGGAAGATACCTTTTTTGAATTACCGAAGTTTAGCAATCATAGATTAACAACTTTATATGTGAAAGAAAATGAAGGAGATCTTGTGTCGTTTGACAACAAATCTAATTCTCCTTTTACAGAAAATGTAATCTTGTTTAACGGATCAGGTGGCCTTCTTTCAACTACAAGTGATTATTTAAAGTTTTGTCAAATGCTCTTAAACGGAGGATCGTTTAATAATACTAAAATCATAACTAGTGAAACTATTGCGCTGATGAAAGAGGATCACTCTATTGGGCTGAAATATAAAAAATTGATTTTCGGAAAAAAGAAAGGGTTTGGGTTAGGGTTTGAAGTGGTCAAAGAAAATGACACAAAATTTGGTTCTAAAGGAACTTTTGGTTGGGGCGGTATGTTTGGAACTTATTTTAGAATAGATCCTGTCGAGAATATGGTTTTTATATACATGACTCAGTCTTTTGAAACTTACAATCTTAAGCTTTCAGATAAATTCAGATCCCTAGTCTACGAGTCTATAATTAAATAGTTTTATTTTTTAAAATACGATTTTGCTCTTTAAGCAATGAATTCATTTCGGTCAATAATTGTATGTTTTTTGGGGTTGAGACTGACTTATCTTTAATATCTTCTGCTTTTTTATTTAATCTATTGATAAATTTAACGACAATAAAAATTGTAAAACCAACTATTAAAAAATCTAATAAAGTTTCTATAAAAAGGCCATAGTTAATTGCCACTTCTTCAATTGTAAATTCTCCTAAACTATTTTTTTGAGCTTCTCTTAATACTATCTTTTGACTTCCCAGATTAATTCCATTAGACAATAATGATAGTGGCGGCAATAGTACTTTTCTAACTAAAACATCAATAACAGAATTAAAAGATGCTCCAATTATAATCCCAATGGCCATATCAATCATATTTCCTTTTACCGCAAATTCTTTAAATTCTTGAAATAATTTCATATTAATTTATATATTTTAAATATAGCAAATAAGTTTATTTCTTATCTTTAGAAGAACTTATAAAAATAATTGATTATGAAAAAACTTTTTAAACTTTCGTTGGTAGCAGCTTTATTTCTAGTTGCATCATGTAATACGCCAACTAACATTAACCCAGATTATGCGGACAACCTAGAGATTGCTAAAAGCTTTATGGCGGCTCATGGAGCAGAAGACATTGCTGCTCAAACAGAGATGCTGCATGATGACTTACTATGGCAGCCACCAATGTATGGAGCTGAGCAATATGGTAAAACTGAACATGTTGAAGCTTTAACGATGTATCAAACTGTATTTGATAACATCTTGTTCACTGCTGACAACTGGTTGCCTGGTGTTTTGGCTGAGACTGGAGAATTAGATGGAAGTGTTAGAACTTACGGAAAATGGACTGGATCTCATGCAGAAACAGGAAAAACATTTAGTTTACAATCTTACCACACTTTTGATTTTGTTGATGGTAAAATTTCAGCTGGAGGAGATTATTTTGATGTTGGAGGTTTCTTTGCTTCATTTGATGAAGAGGAAGCTGCTGAATAATTCTTTTATTTATTTACGAACTCAGTATAATTGTTTATGCTGAGTTCTTTATTTAAAATGGGATTTAATAGTATTAAAGTTAAAGAATAATGAATAGCATAGATGTAGTTATAATAGTTCTGTAGTTGCCATGGCATTCGGCAAGTTAAGTGAGGTTATAAAATTCACAAAAGATAATGGTTTATAACAAAATACTAAATATTTTAATGTCAATAAAACTCTTAATAATAATAACTCATAATAGATTAAAAAGGGGATGTAGCTCAGTTGGCTAGAGCGCTTGGCTGGCAGCCAAGAGGTCGTGGGTTCGAATCCCATCTTCTCCACTAATCAAAATCCTAACTACTTTATAAACAAGTGATTAGGGTTTTTATTTATAAAACTTGTACGATTATTGTACGGCCAGTACTACTAAAAACCCAAAAAATCTCAATAGTAATTTTTAATTGGTACTACCCTACTCAAATAACATCGGTTTTCTTTTGGCGGGAGGTGTTTGTATAATGATGTGTAATACAATGGTTCAGTATTTATGAATTAGAAAAGTTTATTTCCACAATTCATACAAAACTTATTTCCATTTTGCTTAAAATAGTTTTTTTATTTTTTTTAATTCTTCTACTGAATATGCGGGTTTCTTTTTGTGAAGCATTGCATGACAATTAGGGCATACTGGAACTAGATCAGTAATGGGATCCACAGAATATTTATTACCAATTGTAGAAATATCAACTATATGATGAACATGAATAAAATTTCTTCCTAACTCCCCGAATTTATCTTCAAAATTAAAATCACAAACCTGGCAATTTAAACCGTAATGCTCAATACATTTTTTTCTTGCGTGTGGATTTCTTTCATAACTGTTTACTAATACTTTTTTCGCTTTTCCCTCTGAGTATGTTATTGAGTCATCTATATCGTCAGGATATACAGTTAATTCAGGTTCTTTATCAACTATTTCAAGAAAGTTTTCATATATAGATCTTTGCTTATTCAATGTAACTCCTGCTTTATCCTCGTAATATTCAATATGCTGTAGAAGTGATAGTAAACCATTTTCTAATCCCTGAATTCCATTTTCCTCATAGATATTAGTTAAATAATATTCTGTGCCATATGCATTGGAGGTTCATGAACACCAAAAGAAATAATAAAGCGTGAACTAAATTACGGTTAAA
>CAJWFY010000104.1 GCA_913031655.1 uncultured Flavobacteriaceae bacterium | reverse complement strand
GCTTCTTCAGCAGCAGGCGCTTCTTCAGCAGCAGGCGCTTCTTCAGCAGCAGGCGCTTCTTCAGCAGCAATCGCTTTTTCTTCAGCAGCTAAAGCTTCCTCAGCTTTTTCTTTTCTTTTTGCACTAGCTTCTTTCTCTAATTCAAGTGCTTTTTTCTTTTTATTATCTGCTTCTTTATCTAATTGCGACTTTTTGTTGTCTACACTAGATGTTTTTTCAGAAATCCATTCTTGAAATTTTTCTTCTACTTGTTCGTCTGTTAAAGCTCCTTTCTTAACCCCATTAATTAAATGGTTTTTAAGAAGAACTCCTTCGTTCGATAAAATAGTTCTAGCTGTGTCAGTAGGCTGAGCTCCGAATTGTATCCATCTCACAGATTTATCTATGTCAAGGGAGATTAATGCGGGGTTTATATTTGGATTATAAGTTCCTAATTTTTCTAAGTAACGTCCGTCTCTTTTAGCTCTTTCATCAGCTGCTACTATCCAGTAAAATGGTTTACCTTTTTTACCGTGTCTTTGAAGTCTTATTTTTACTGCCATATCAAATTAAATTGTGAGGTACTAAACCCCGGTTATTAATGAGGTGCAAATGTAATTTATTTTTCTAAACTAGCAAATGAAAAACATTTTTTCTAAATGAGTTAATAACTTTAAGTTCATTCTTATAATTTTTAATAGAAAAGATGGTTAAATTTAATTTCTAATTTTTATTATAAATGTTTTTAGTTTTTGATACCGAAACAACTGGTTTACCAAAAAAATGGAATGCTCCTTTAAGTGATTCAGATAACTGGCCCAGGTGTGTTCAATTGGCTTGGCAATTACATGATTCTAAAGGAATATTAATTTCAAATCATAGTTATCTAGTCCGTCCAGAAAATTTTAACATTCCTTATGAAGCAGAAAAAATTCATGGAATTTCAACTGATTTAGCTAATAATATAGGAGTTGATATTAACGAAGTTTTAAACTTGTTTATTGAAGATTACAATAAAGCAGGTTTTTTAGTTGGCCACAATGTAAAATTTGATATTAATATAATAGGTGCTGAGCTAATGAGAATTGGTTCTGAAATAGACCTTTCAAAGAAAGATGTTTTAGACACCTGCAGTGAGTTAACTGCAAAAGTATGTCAACTGCCAGGTGGAAGGGGAGGTAAGTTTAAATTTCCAACTTTAGTTGAAATATATACATTGTTGTTTAATGACAGTTTTTCTGGAGCACATAACGCTTCAGCTGATGTGGAAGCAACGGCACGAGTGTTTTTTGAATTAGTAAGAAAAGGAGTCTTAAATCAAACAGTTTTTAAAGGATACTTAGAGCTAATTGAAAATATAAAAACATCAGATAATTCTCCAGTTTCTCTAGCAGGAATAAAACATTTGAATTTAAAGAAAGAGTCTGAAAAAATTAAAAAAGTTTCTTCTTCTTTAATTAATTCTGAAAAAAAAATAATTAAAGAAATTCCAGAAGAATTAAAATTATTACCTTTTGTTCACCTGCATAATAACACACAATTTTCAGTATTACAATCTACTTCTAGAATTGTTAACTTGATTAACAAGGCCTCTGAAAATAAAATGCCAGCACTTGCTATCACAGATAGAGCTAATATGATGGGTTGCTTTCATTTTATAAAAGCTATAAAGAATTATAATAGTAAAATTTCTGAGGATTCTGATTTACAAAGAATCAAACCCATAATTGGCTGTGAATTAAATATTTGTTCAAACCACTTGGATAAATCTAATAGAGATGATGGGTATCAAACAATTTTCTTAGCTAAAAATAAAAACGGTTATCAAAACTTGTCTAAAATGTGTTCTTTAGGCTATACAAAAGGGTTTTATTATGTGCCTAGGGTGGACAGAGAGATTGTAGAAAAGTACAAGGAAGATCTTATAGTTTTATCTGGAAACATGTATGGTGAAGTTGCTAGTAAAATATTGAACATTGGTGAAGTTCAAGCTGAAGAAGCATTGTTGTGGTGGAAGGATTCTTTTAAAGATGACTTTTACTTAGAAATAATGAGACATGGTCAAGAAGATGAAGAACGAGTTAATGAGGTTTTGATAAAATTTTCTCAGAAACATTCTGTTAAAATGATACCTACAAATAATACTTTTTATGTAAATAAAGAAGATGCTAACGCTCACGATATATTACTTTGTGTAAAAGATGGAGAGAAGCAAGCTACTCCAATTGGAAGAGGACGTGGGTTTAGATTTGGATTGCCAAATCAAGAATATTATTTCAAATCATCAAATGAAATGAAATTTTTATTTAAAGACATGCCTGATTCAATTCAAGATATTTTAAATATTACTGATAAGGTTGAAGAGTATGAGTTAGCTAGAGATGTTTTGCTTCCTAAGTTTACAATTCCAGATATTTTTGTAGATGAGTCTAAGTCAGCTAAAGAAGATATTGAAAATGAATATTTAAAACATTTAACCTTAAAAGGAGCAGACAAGCGTTATCAAAAAATAGATCTTGAACTAAACGAAAGAATTTTGTTCGAATTAAACGTAATAAAAAATTCAGGTTATCCAGGTTATTTTCTAATCGTTCAAGATCTTATAAAGGCTGCAGGAGAAATGGGCGTTTCTGTTGGCCCAGGAAGAGGTTCGGCAGCTGGATCTGTAGTGGCTTATTGTTTAGGGATAACAAAAGTAGACCCTATTAAATATGATTTACTTTTTGAAAGATTTTTAAATCCTGACAGGGTAAGTATGCCTGATATTGATATTGATTTTGATGATGAAGGAAGGAGTAAAGTTATTGATTATGTGATTGAAAAATATGGGTCAAATCAAGTGGCACAAATAATTACTTACGGAAAAATGGCTGCAAAATCTTCCATAAGAGACACTGCTAGAGTGCTAGACCTTCCATTAGGAGATGCAGATAGAATTGCTAAGTTAATTCCAAACATAAAGCTTAAAGATATTTTTGAAAAGGATGAAAAAAGACTAAACAGTGATTTGAGGTCAGAAGAATTTACTAATGTAATGGAATTAAAGTCGTTATCTGGAGGTGATGATCTGCAAGCTGAAACAATAAATCAAGCAAGAATTTTAGAGGGGAGTCTTAGAAATGTAGGAACTCACGCTTGCGGAATAATAATTACGCCTGATGATATTACAAATTTTGTTCCAATCGCTACGGCTAAGGGTTCTGATTTATTTGTAACACAGTATGATAATGCAGTTGTAGAAAGTGCAGGCCTTTTGAAAATGGATTTTTTAGGACTTAAAACTTTGACATTAATAAAAGATACAGTTAAATTAATTAAATATAAGCATGATATAGTCTTAGATATTGACACAATCCCACTGGATGATAACAAAACTTATGAGTTATTTCAAAGAGGAGATACTGTGGGTATTTTCCAATACGAAAGTGCAGGAATGCAAAAATATTTACGTGACCTAAAGCCAACAATTTTCGAAGATTTAATTGCTATGAATGCATTATATCGTCCAGGACCATTAGAGTATATCCCATCATTTGTTGATAGAAAAAACGGTAAGGAGGATATTACATATGATATTCCTGTTATGGAAGAATTTTTAAAAGAAACTTACGGAATTACAGTTTATCAAGAACAGGTAATGCAACTCTCTCAAAGAATTGCCAATTTTTCTAAGGGTGATGCAGACTTGTTAAGAAAAGCAATGGGCAAAAAAATCATTGAATTACTAAACAAACTAAAACCAAAGTTTTTAGATGGAGGAGAATCAAATGGTCATGAAAGGGAAATATTAGAAAAAATTTGGAAAGATTGGGAGGCTTTTGCTTCTTATGCATTTAATAAATCTCATTCCACATGCTACGCCTTAATTGCTTACCAAACAGCGTATTTGAAATCTCATTATCCTGCAGAATATATGGCGGCAGTGCTTTCTAACAATATGAACGACATTAAACAGGTGAGTTTTTTCATGGAGGAATGTAAAAGAATGTCTATTAAAGTTTTAGGTCCAGATGTAAATGAATCATTCTATAAGTTTACAGTTAACGATAATAATGCAATTAGGTTTGGCATGGGTGCTGTTAAGGGAGTTGGGTCTGGTGCAGTTTCTGCAATAATTGAAGGAAGAAAAGAAAAGAAATATCAATCAATTTTTGATTTGACAAAGAGTATAGATTTAAGGTCAGCTAATAAAAAAGCATTTGACAGTTTAGTATACGCTGGAGGCTTTGATTCTTTTAAAGGGGTTCACAGAGCTCAATATTTATTTGATAATGGTGATGGGATTACTTTTATTGAAAAAGCTTTAAAGTTTGGATCGAAATTTCAAGAAAATAAGAATTCAGCTCAAGTTAGTCTGTTTGAAAATTCTGATGAAGTTCAATTAAACGAACCTTTTATTCCTGAATGTGAACCATGGGCTACACTTAATGAGCTTAAACAAGAAAAAGAGGTAGTAGGAATTTATATTTCTGGACATCCTTTAGATGATTTTAACTTGCCAATGGAACATTTTTGCAATGCTTCATTAGAAGTTTTAAAGGACTTAAAGCCGTTGGTAAATAAAGAGTTAAGAATTGGTGGAATTGTGGGTGAAGTAGAGCATAGAATTTCAAAAAATGGTAAAGGTTGGGCTAGGTTTAACCTGGAAGATTATCAAGAATCATATGATTTTAGAATTTTTGGCGAGGAATATTTAAAGTTTAAGCATTTCCTTTTTGAAAACAATTTTGTTCATATGAGGCTAATTGTAAAAGAAGGATGGAGAGATAGAGAAACTGGAAAAACCGGAGATCCGAGAATTAATTTTTTATCTTTTCAACAACTTCAGGATACTTTATCCAATAATGCAAAAAAACTGACTTTACAATTAGATATAAATGATTTTGATGATGGTAAGGCAGATAGCTTAAAGGACCTTTTTAACAAACACAAAGGAAAGCATCAGTTAGAGTTTTCTTTTTTCGAAAATAACGAAAAAATCAAATTAACCATGCTTAGTGAGAATCATAAAATTGATATTAATGAGGAATTAATATTGTCTATAAAAGAAAAAAAATTACACTTTAAATTAAATTAAAAGTTATTTATAAAACAGTATTTTTGAATAAATAATAATAATTATGGCATTAGAAATAAATGACGCTAATTTTGACGAATTAGTACTGAAATCAACAAAACCAGTAATGGTAGACTTTTGGGCTGAATGGTGTGGGCCATGTAGAATGTTGGGACCTATTATTGAGGAAGTTAGTAAAGATTACGACGGAAAAGCAGTTGTTGGCAAATTAGATGTTGACTCAAATCAAGAATTTGCAGCAAAATTTGGAGTTAGAAACATTCCAACTGTTTTGATTTTCGACAAAGGAGAGCTTGTTAATAGACAAGTCGGGGTATCTCCAAAAAATGTTTACTGTGAAAGTTTGGACGCTTTACTGTAGTTTTTGCTTATTTGTTTGCGGAATTGAAAATGCAGTGTATATTTGCACTCGCTAATCAAGGTCTGGTAGT
>CAJWFY010000103.1 GCA_913031655.1 uncultured Flavobacteriaceae bacterium | reverse complement strand
TTTTTTTCAATAAACTCCACACTTTTCAAAGTCAACTCTTTAGTTAAATTTGATTGATCTTCTAATACTTTTATGGGATTTTCCTTGTCATAGAGCATTAAATCAGGATAGCTATCAGGGTATTCTGCATGAAATGGCCACATATCATTTGAATATAATATTCCATAAAAATCATCAAACCCGTGCCTTGTTGGCAAGAATTTTTTGTTATCTCCAAGATGCCATTTTCCATAAGCAGCTGTTTTATAACCCTTATCTTTTAACATTTCTGAAATCAATAGTTCATTTGAATTGATCCCTTTTTTTGAATTAGGCCCCAAAGCTCCGCTAAATCCAATTCTATTTGGATAACTCCCTGTTAATATTGCAGCTCTAGATGCAGAACAAACCGCTTGAGGTGAATAATAAGAGTTTAATAAAGCGCCTTCACTAGCTAACTTATCTAAATTTGGGGTGTTTATTATTTTTGAGCCGTAAGAGCTCAAATCTTCAAATCCTAAATCATCTGTCAGTACAAATACAATGTTTGGAGTCCCTTTCTCAAGGTTACTTTGACATGATAAAAAAAGCATCGCTAACACACCTAGCAATAAAGAATTGAATTTAAATATCTTCATTAACAATAATTTAAGATTGATTTTTTTAATTTAGTAATTAATAAATGAAAATCATAGAATTTTATATGAGCTTGTAAAATTTTATTGTAAAACTACCGAAACCATAGATAAGTTAATATGAATATTTATAACAGTACATTATTTACCTACCCTACATATAATAAGATTTCCTCTGTTCAAATTAATACTCAAATATATTTTTGGCTTACTTACTTTACGTTTAATGTACTTAGGTGGGGAGTTTTTTATCAGGACTATGCTTACTCACTGAAATCTAATTTAATTGGGTTTCCAATTCACATAACTCTTTGTTATCTCTTTATATTTATTTTTTTGCCAAAATTATTTCAAGGGAAAGTTTTTGAGTTTTTCAGTCTAATTACTTTAAGCTTAAGTGTCGCTGTTCTTTTAAAGTTTCAACTAACATTCTCTTTTTTAAGTGAAGATGTCTTACCTGAATATACAGCAATAACATCGAATATCACATTTAGTTATCTGATTCAAACTGTTCTTGGTGAAGTATATGTAATCTCCTTTGTCAGTTGTATAAAACTAGTAATAGATTGGACTAAACAAAGAGAATTCTTATTGAACACTAACAAAATTCTTTTAGAGAACGAACTTAAATACCTAAGATCACAGATTCAACCACATTTCTTTTTTAATACTCTGAATAATTTATATTCTTTAACGATTGATAAATCGGATAAGGCGCCAGATCTGATTCTTAAGCTGTCAGATTTAATGAAGTATTTTCTTTATGAAACTGGAAAAGAATATCAAAGTCTAAGTAATGAAATTAAGCATATTAAAGATTATATAGATATAGAGAAATTGCGATACAATGAAGAGCTAAAAGTATCTTTTAATATTAGAGGAGCGGTGAAAAAAACTATGATTAGGCCTTTACTTTTAATTCCTCTTGTGGAGAATGCCTTTAAGCATGGCGCTAGAAATTCAAAAAAAAATAGCTATATAACTATTGATCTTAAAATAAATTCTTCTGAGATTAACTTTAAGGTCGAGAATTCTTTCTCAAAATCAACTAAACCAATTAAAGTACAAGTCGGAGGAATTGGACTTGCAAACATTAAAAAAAGACTTGAAATTAATTATGGTAAAGAAAATTTTAGTTTAAATACATTTGAAGAAAAAAATAAATATATTGCTGAACTAATAGTTAAATTAAAAAATGATTAATTGCATAATTCTTGACGACGAACCGCTTGCTATTAAAGTAATTGAAAATTTTATAAAAAAAATAGATTTTATTAACTGTTTAGGCACTTATTCCAATGCAAATGATTCTATAGAAATTATTAAAAAAGGTGAAGTTGACCTAATGTTTCTTGATATTAATATGCCTTTTATTGACGGAATAAGCTTTTTAAAAAGTTTAGAAAATCCTCCAAAAACTATTATTACAAGTGCTCACTCTGAATATGCACTAGAAAGCTATGATTTAAATGTTGTTGACTATTTAATAAAACCTATTCCATTTTTACGATTTGAAAAAGCTGCAAATAAAGTATTGGAGCAAATCAAAACAAATATCCCGATTATTAATGATTTAGATTTCATTTTCGTTAGAGTAAATAAGTTAAATGTTAAAGTAAATTATGATGACATTCTAGTAATTGAAAGTTTAAAGGATTATATAAAAATTGTTACTAAAATCAAAAATTTTATAGTTCACACAACCCTAACTTCCTTTACAGAGTCTCTTCCAAAATCTAAGTTCATTAGAATTCACAGATCAACAACTGCATCTATAAATAAGATTGATATAATAGACGGAAGTATTGCCTATATAGACAAAAATCCTTATAAAATAGGAGGTATTTACAAAGAAGCTTTTAAAAATCTATTAGTCAATTTTTAATCATTAAGTAGAGCTTCTGCTTCTTGAATTGTTGTAACTGGAAACTTACAGGTGTTGTCAACACAAACATAAATATAGGTCTCATCTTCAAAATACCTGTCTTTTAATAAATACATTTCAGACGAAGCATTTGATGCAGCAGTTAAAGTATTCGGCAAATACTTTAACATTAATTCTTTCGCTTTTTGTTTTGCATCGTTTCCACTAATAGCTAATTCATAGAATTTGTTCGAATAATTATGTGAAAGCCCTAACCAAAAAAGATGGTCTGTAACCCTTTCTTTAATGTTTTCAATTATGTTATTAATCATTTTTTCAGAATGCTGACTGTATTCTTTGTTCCCTAGGTAGTGTCCTAATCTAAATAAATTGAAATTCATCACTGAATTTGCTGAGGGAGTCACCCCATCATCTAAATTTATTAATGTATTTGTATATAAGTTTTCTTTGGTAGTTGAAAACTTAAAGTATCCGTTGCTTTCTAAAAAAACTTCATTACTAAATTGCACAAAATCATTTGCTTTAATAAGCCATTGTTCGTTAAATGTGGCCTCATAAAGTCCAATTAAAGCATCTATATAATAGCTATAATCTTCAAAAAAGAGAACTTGATCCAAATTATCAGAACTATTAGAATGAAAAATAATGTTCTCAGAAATCATTTTATCACTCAAAGCTTTTTCAATAGAAAGAGCTTTATTTAAAAATATTTCATCTGCTGTAGCTTTATAGCTTTCTACCATGCCTCTTATAGTTAAGGCATTCCAAGAAAAAACTATTTTAGTGTCTGTAATAGGGTTGATTCTTTTTTCTCTATAATTAAAGAGTTTTTTATTTACTGATTTTAATTTTTCTTTAAATTGATTCAAATTTAAATTAAGACTAGAAGCAAAGTCTTTGTCTGATATTGTTTGAATAAACACATAATTTTGTTTCTCCCAATATCCCTTCTCATTTATATTGTAATATTTACTAACCCAATTGTAATCTTGCTGTAGAACTTGTTCAAGTTCCTCTTTTTTCCATACATAAAAATCTCCCTCTTCTTTTGAGCCGTCCTTATAGTTGGTGTCTGCTGAAATACTTGAATAAATCAGATTGGTTGGACTTGACATTTTTAAATCTAAAAAATCATATATATTATATAATTCTTCTTTAAATCTTGGTTCTTTAAAGACCTTGTATCCTTTAGAAAATACGCTTAATAACTGAGCATTATCATATAACATTTTTTCAAAATGTGGGATATGCCATAAATTGTCTACTGTATATCGGTGGAATCCTCCTTCCAGCCTGTCGTTAATTCCCCCTTGTGCAATTTTAAAAAGTGTAGTTTTTATAAACTCTTTTATTTCTATATTATCATTATCTGTGGAGAATCTTAAAAAAAAGTTGAGCATTGAAGGAAGCGGGAATTTTTGACTATTTCCAAACCCTCCATTTATCTTGTCAACATACTTAAATGCTTTATCAGCTAATTCATTTTGTAAATCTTTAGAGTAAACTTCTTTTTCTGTTGTGGGTCTCACTAGAGCTTCTTTTTTAACCCCTTCCTTTACATTTTTTGCATACTCTAAAACATCAGATTTTCTACTTCTATAAAATTCATCTACCTGGTTAAGTACTTGGACCCACTGCAGTTTTGGCACATAAGTGCCTCCCCATATAGGTGTTCCATCTGGAAGAGCAATAATATTCATAGGCCACCCACCACTTCCAGTCATTAGAACAAGGGCTTTCATATAAATTTCATCAATATCTGGTCTTTCTTCACGATCAACCTTGATGTTTATATACTTTTCATTCATTACTTGAGCTACATCTTCTTTTTCAAAACTTTCTTCTTCCATCACATGACACCAGTGGCAGGAGGAGTATCCAATACTAATAACTAATAGTTTATCTGATTTTTGAGCTGAATTAAGGGCCTCTTCTCCCCATGGCAACCAATTAACAGGATTTGATGCGTGCTGTTTAAGGTAAAGGCTCTTTTCTTGACTTAATTTATTTTTCATGACTTGAGATGAAGCGCTATTTGAGCAAAAAATAAAACCAAGGAAAAAAAGTGTTAAAGATTTTATATTAGGCAATTTCATTTAAGATCAAATAATTTTTTTCTAAATTAAATATTTATTATATCAATGTTTATGTTTTATCAATTTATTAAAGCTTTTAGAGCCCTTACTATAATGGTGTTTATTATAACGACACTATACTCTTGCTCAAATCAGAACAATAGCACCCGGCCTAATATTTTATTTATAATGGCTGACGACCACACCTCACAAGCCTGGGGAATTTATGATGGAATACTGGATAACTATGTTAAAAATGATGCTATTGAATATTTAGCTAACAACGGAACTGTATTGAACAATATGTTTTGTACTAATTCTATTTGTGTTCCCAGTAGAGCCTCTATTCTAACAGGGCAGTACAGTCATCAAAATGGGGTTTATACCCTAGGAGATCATTTAAGTCCAGACAGTTTAAATGTTGCTAAAGTCCTTAAAAACAATGGGTATGATACAGCTTTAATAGGCAAGTGGCATTTAAAAAAAGAGCCCTCCGGTTTTGATTATTATAAAATTCTTCCCGGACAAGGGAAATACAATAATCCGGTTTTTAAAACCAAGGAAAATTGGGATGAAGGGAATAAAGGTGGGGTTCAAGAGATTGGATTTTCATCTGATTTAATTGGAGATTCTTCTTTGGATTGGCTAAAGAAAAGGAAATCAAAAGACCCTTTTTTTTTAATGACTCATTTTAAAGCAACTCACGAACCGTTTGATTACCCAAAACGTTACAATACTTTTTTAGAAAACATTACCCTGCCTGAACCACAATCTCTCTATGACTTTTTACCCTCAAAAAGTGGAAGAAGTTTTGACGGACAACAATTAGAAATCTTAACTAAAAGATGGATAGACTTTCAAAAAAATAAAAATAAAAATTCGGACACAAAATATCCTGGGATGCCATTTTCAATAAAAGGGTTAAATCAAAAAGAAATCAGATCTCATTCTTATCAAAAATTTGTAAAAGATTTCTTAAGGTGTGCCGCTTCAATCGATGATAATCTTCAAAAAATTATAACTTATTTAAAAGAGTCCGATCAATTAGAAAA
>CAJWFY010000102.1 GCA_913031655.1 uncultured Flavobacteriaceae bacterium | reverse complement strand
TCTAAAACCTATAAATTTTTACACACAGCCAAATCTGATTATGCTATTGGTTGGGGAAATATTACTAAAGATGATAAACAGATGTCTTTACACAGCGGTTCTGACGGAACTTTTTTTTCTCGCGCTGTAATTGATCGAAAAAAATTAATTGCTTACGTAGTTTTTGTAAATAGTGCAACTAAAAGCGCTCAATCTGGCGTTTATGAAATGATAAACGAAATGAAGAAAAAATAATAAGATTTAGAAAGCCAAATTTTAATGAGGCTTCATTTGATTTAAACAAGAATTCAGTAACAATTTAAAAATCAAAAAATAATGAAATATTTAAGTATACTTTTCATAATGACTTTAAGCGTCACACTCAATGGGCAAACTATTATTGGACAATGGGAAACATATGATGACAAAACCAAAGAAAAAACAGCAGTCATTGAAATTTATCAAACAGATAATCTCTATTTCGGCAAAATAGTTAAAAGTTTTAGTCTTGAAAAAAATGCCCTTTGCGAAAATTGTAAAGGAATAAACAAAAACAAACCAATAATTGGCTTAGTCATAATTGAAAACATAAAAAAAGATGGAAATGAATTTAATGGAGGTACTGTTCTAGATCCAGATAATGGAGAAACCTACAAGTGTTATTTAAAGTTAATAAATAATAAGCTGGAAGTAAGAGGTTATATTGGATTTTCTCTTTTGGGAAGAACTCAATATTGGGTTCGAAAAGAATAAAAAAAACGACAAAGAACACCGTATAAAATTAATTGCTGGTTTTAGGGTATTTACGAAAGTTCAAACAGACTTTCTTAGTTCGTGTTTAGTTTAGTAAATTAATTACTTAAAAAACGGAACTAAACGCATACAAAACAGCAGCTTTTATTAAAGATAACTATAAATAAATATTTTACATGACTAAAAAACGCACTTGGAAATTTTGGACAGGAAGAACAACACTTGGACTCTTAATTATTGGAGTTCTATGGAGTATCAATCTTATTTGGTTTAAACCATTTAATATTAAACATTTTTATGATAAGGTCTTTGTACAGCTTGCTATAGAAAGTCCTGAGCTTACTACACAAGTTGGAATACCCGTTGCATACAATCTGTCAAAAGATGAATTGGACGATGTTTCTGATAAAAAACAATGGGAATCTTTTAATAAAATGAAAGAAGACTATAACACATTGCAACGTTATGATTTCGAAAGTCAATCGGAAGAAAATAAGTTAAATACCAAAATTTTAAGTTCCTTTTTGGGCAAGCAGGTTGAGGGAGAAAGGTTTTTCTATCATGACTATCCGGTAAATCAAATGCAAGGAGTACAAAGTAATCTTCCAAGCTTGATGGAAAGTTCGCACAAGCTTAGAGATGAAAGTGATATAGAAGCATATATAACTCGATTATCTAAATTTGGCACTAAATTCGATCAGGTCTTAGAGGGGTTAAAAATAGGGGAAGAAAAAGGAATCATTCCTCCACAATTTATCATTGACCGTGTGCTAAGTGAAATGTCTGGGTTTGTTGGTAACAAAGAAAAAGATTCGATCCATATAAAGACCGATGACCTAGGTCCTGTTAAGTCAAACATCCTCTACACTAACTTTGATTCTAAAGTATCAAAAATTGAAGGTCTTACAGAAGAGGAAAAAGACGCATACAGAACACGTGTAGCGGACCAAGTAAGAACTACAGTGTTCGATGCATACAATGCTCTTATTTTATACTTTGAAGCATTAAAATCTAAAGCAACTACAGATGCTGGTGTTTGGAAGTTTCCTGATGGAGATGCCTTTTATCAATATCAATTGTCACTTATGACCACCACCGACTATACCCCTGAAGAGGTTCATCAAATTGGATTGTCAGAGGTTGCTCGAATAAAAACAGAGATGCGTGATATTTTAAATGATCAAGGTTATGCAGATACTTCAAGAGAAATAGGTGAAATTATTCAAGAATTAAACAAAGAAGAACGCTTTTTATATCAAAATAATGATGAAGGTAGAAAAGAAATCCTTGAAGGATACAATACTATCTTAGATGAAATCAATGCTGGACTTGATAACGCATTTGATATCCGTCCAAAAGCAGCGATGGAAGTAAAAAGAGTTCCTGAATTCAAAGAAGAAGGTTCTGCTGGTGCTTATTACACGCCCCCCACCATGGATGGGTCAACAGGAGGTATATTTTATGCCAACTTGAGAGCGGTTACAGAAACTGTTAAGTTTGGGATGAAGACCTTGGCCTATCATGAAGGAATCCCCGGCCACCATTTTCAAATAGCCATACAAGGAGAATTGGAAGATGTTCCAATTTTTAGAAAATTCCCACTTTTTAGTTCATATACAGAAGGTTGGGCACTATATGCTGAACAACTTGCATGGGAGTTAGGTTTTTACAAGAATGACCCTTTCGGTAATTTAGGAAGACTTCAAGCAGAAATGTTTAGATCCGTCCGTTTAGTAGTAGATACTGGAATTCACTATAAAAAATGGACTCGAGAAGAAGCAATTGAATATATGATTGCAAATACAGGTATGACAACTGGAGAGGTTGTCACTGAAATTGAACGTTACATCGTAATGCCTGGTCAAGCCTGCGCCTATAAAATAGGGATGTTAAAAATATTAGAGCTTAGAGAAAAAGCAAAAAAGAAACTAGGCAAGAAATTTGATTTAAAAGAATTTCATAATGTGGTCTTAAAAAATGGCGCTGTGCCCTTAGATATATTAGAAGAGATTGTGGATGAATATATAAATACTACTTATTCAAAAAAATAACAAGGGAGCGACTACAAAAGTTATTAGGCGTTAGGCAACAAGCAAAAAAAAACATCAGAACTTTAAACTAAACATAGAATTATAATTAGTAATGGAGCAAATAAAAAATAAAACTGAACGAATACACTCATTGGATTCTTTGCGTGCGATAATGATGCTTTTAGGATTAGTTTTGCATTCTGCTCTTACCTATAATGTCATAAATCACGGAGAAAATTGGCCACTAAAAGACCCAGAGTCTACAAATATTGTAACTGATTTTATCGTCTTCTTAATTCAATTCTTTAGAATGCCTATTTTTTTCCTTATCGCAGGATTTTTTGGGTCTATGCTATTTTATGAAAGAAAGCCTACCAGAATGATAAAGAACAGAATATCACGAATAGTTTATCCCTTTATAGTTTTTCTATTTATTCTGTGGCCAACAATTATATTTACATTTAGTTATACAGAAGCTGTATTTTCGGATAGCAATAATACCTTGAAAAAAGCAACAGAATCAGTATTGTTTTCCGATTTTTTGCCTAAAGCTACATTTCATTTATGGTTTCTTTATTATTTACTACTAATAACATTTACAACTTTCTTATTGGCTTTATTACTAAAAAAATCAAAGAAAATCACAAATAGAATAACAACTTCATTTAATTGGTTAATTCAGAAACCAATTCTGCGAATTTTGTTCTTTTCTGGAATATCGTTCTTACTATATGTGTTTATGGGAACTTCAATGATAGAAGTTTCTGTTTATCTGAAACCAGATTTAAACACGTTTATTTTTTATTCCTTTTTCTACATAGTAGGTTGGGTTTTATTTAAGTCAAAACATCTATTGGATACAATTATGGAATATGATTGGATATCTTTTATTTTGGCTATTATAATTGCAATAATACTTGGTTTAATTACTCAAAACTGGGATCCTGAGACTATGATGACTCAATATTTGAACTCTAAATTAATAATGCTTTCGAATGCTTTTATTGTTTGGCTGTTTATATTTGGAATAACTGGTCTATTTATTCGTTACGGCAGTAAACATTCGAAAAAAATGCGTTATATCTCTGATTCTTCATATTGGGTCTATTTAATTCATTTACCATTAACTGTTATCATTCCTGCATTTGTTTTGAAATTACCACTTCCAGCTTTAGTTAAATTTATAATTGTACTTTCCTTAACCACTTTAATTTGTTTTGTGACTTATCATTATTTAGTGAGGAATACTTTTATTGGAAAATTTTTGAATGGAAAAAAATATCCCAGAAAGATAAAAGAAAAGCCAGTTGCCAACACCGTATAGAATTAATTGCTGACTTTTAGCATATTTACGAAAGTCTAAACGGACTTTCTTGGATGGTCTTTTATTTACTAAATTAATCGCTTAAAACACGTAACTAATTTTATACACAAACGTTAGCCCTCATTTAAAAAATCGAAATCAACTAAAAAGAATGAAAATATTGAAAAGAGTAATGAAATTAGTAAAAAGCGTATTGAAATATGCTCTATATAGTGTCTTACTATTAATCTTCATTATAGGAATATGGGTATTGTATACAAATCATTTAAAGAATGGATTCTCAGATGGATATACTGAATCCAGTTTTGAATCGAACTTCATTAAAGAGCAATTTATTGATTACCAATCCACTTTAGATGAAGCAAGTAAAGATTATGATTCGGCTGGCATTCAGGCAACAATTGTTTTCAAAAATGGGGAGAAATGGACAGGATCAACTGGTTATGCTAATCATAGTAAAAAAATCCTTGTTACCAATCAAAGTCTTTTCGACATTGCAAGTATAACAAAGCTCTACACAGCAACACTAACTATGTCTTTGGTCGAGCGGGAAAAACTGGCTTTAGATGATTCCTTATCAAAATGGTTAAATATTGATAATTCTGCGTGGGACAATCTAAAAATTCAACAATTATTAAATCATACAAGTGGCATTCCCGATTATTATATGATAGGTGTTTTCCCAAAGCTTTTTACTTTTCCTAATAGAAGTTGGAATCAAGATGAATTAATCGGAGCTGTATCTGAACAGCCTATGCACGAAACCAATAGCTTTAACTATTCAAATACAAACTATCTTCTTCTTGGTAAAATTATTGAGAAAAGCTTTGCAGCTAATTATCGAGATGCTTTACTAACACAAATAATTACTCCTCTAAATCTCAAGAACACCTTTTATGACGACCCCAATATATCAACATTACCAGTTGTACATAGTTATGAGACTGCCCTACCGGGTCTTGATAGAGTTAATGTAACAGGATTTAGAAAATCTTTTTTAACTAGTGGAAATACTGCTGGTGCTGTTTTATCAAATTCAGAAGACGTGGCAGTATTTACTCAGGCATTATTCGGCAATAAGCTTATTTCTGAATCTTATCTGAATATGATGACTAATTTTAAAATAATAAATAATGCTCAACTATCTATAAACACAGGGTATGGTCTAGGAGTGAGTAGATGGAATTTAGGTGGTCAAGAGCTTTGGGGTCATAAAGGATTTGTTCCTGGTTTTAACACTATTACAATGTATTCGCCTAAACATCAATATGTAATAACAGTACTGGCTAATCAATCGAATGTCATTACTAACATAGTTTTAGAGGAGCTACAGAATGTGTTACTTAAAAAACTAGAAAGAAAAATTGAGCCCTTTGAAAATACAACTAAAAACGAGGGGTAACAACGTGTATAAAACATTGCTCATAACGGCTTTCCGAAAGGTTTGTGTTTATTCATAAAGACCGCCAAATTTTTAAATTTGGCTCTGTGTTAATCCGAAAAATTAGCGCCTTTTTACGTGCTACGTTTTATACACAAACACGTTATTTAATGCTTCTTAGATATAGTTGTTCTACTTTTTCTCGCGCCCAAGGAGT
>CAJWFY010000101.1 GCA_913031655.1 uncultured Flavobacteriaceae bacterium | reverse complement strand
TATTTATGACAAATTAAACAAGATGAAGAGACATCATCAAGTGCAAGATTTTCCTCTATGTTAAGATCTTCCCCTTTAAGGAAAGGATTTGATTCATGTTTCTTTCTCTTTTTCATCTTTAATTTTTCTAATTGTTTTTCATGGTGTGCTTTAATCTTTGCAATATTTTCTGGTTTCTCCAGTTCCTTTAAGGGTAATCCCTTAATCCAAGTAAAAGGACTGTCATGTTTGTCAGAAGTTTTCTCTAAACTTTTTGCATGCTCAAATGCTTCAGGATGATTCTCTTTTAAACCCACCCACTCTGATTTCTTTTGAAAGAAACAAAACGTGCATCCTGATCTTGATCGCCACTTATAATAATCTGGTAACCCTAACCCACTCGTCTCTAAAATTTCCATTACCGCTTCTTTATCAATCGTGTCTTCGATGAAAGGAAATCTAGCTTTAATCAAGGGATTTGTGGGTTTATAACCTACTCGACCACGCTCATCATAACGAATGCCTACATAAGTAATAATTTCCTGACCTTCATCAAGCGCAGGCTTTAACCATTTCTCCATGGATTTTAATTTCATCTCGATTGTGCACCATCTAGCCATTTGAGATGGAAGAAAGTTATTATATTTTTTCATATAATAATCAAAACTATTAGTTGGATGAATATAATGAATAGGTTTATCTAAACGTGTCTTTAATTTATCTAAGAACGAATAAGTTTCTTTGAGTTCATAGCCTGTATCTGTAAAAAAATATTCAACATCTATATCAGGATGCTTGTTATTCATATGGACTGCAAGCGCTGCACTGTCTTTTCCACCTGAAAGGCCTAGAATATGTTTTGTTTTTTTCATGCTAATTCTTTATTTTTTTTGTTAGGAAAATTCATAATTTTTCTTAATACCTTTAAAACCACTTCACCCTTCTGAGATTCATTTAGATTTTGCGTTTCTAATAGTTTTAAAACATCTTGTGAAATTTTATCAACCGTGTTGCTTTTATCATTTTTAAATTCATAAAATTTTGATGAACGTTCAGGATTTTTTCCATCAAAGATTGCTATATCGATAATTTTAGTGTCAGAATGATTTTCACGTAGTGTATGAAGTCTATATGAAACAATAAAGTGTCTAACCATTTCCTCAATGGCTAACAACGCTTTATCATAATCCTGGTCACTCCATTCATTAGCAGGTTTATTTGCAGCATAAGATATAATTTGCTCTAACCACTTGTCATCAGAGAGGTTATTAATTTTTGCTGAAAATGGATCTAGATCTCCAATTTTTTTAGCCCAGAGCTTAATAGTGTCAAAATCTATATCTGAGATATTAGGGTCAGATTGAAATATTTTTAAAATTTGTGATTTAAAATTTTTAAGTAGCTCATCAAATACTTTATCTAATTGAGAATATATTTTATCAAATTCATTAATTAATTTTTTAGGATCTTCAGTGCCACAGATTTCAGGAATTTTTTTATATAAAAGTTCATAAGGGTTTTGAGTGGATAATAATTCATCTCTTAATACTAAAACTCTTTTATCTTTAAAGTTTCTAGTTTTTCTAGCATAATCTGGGAGTTTATATGCATTAACTACTATAGGCTTTAACACATATAATGGTGTTACATTTTCAATGGGTTTTTTATCTAAGAATTTAATCTCAACATATGTTTTAAATTCATCAAGGATCTTTTGTTTTTCACCCTCAATTTTAACAAACATGATTTTTAAGGTTTCAGGCAAATGATAAAGTCTTTCCGCGATCTTTTGATCAAACTCAGTGACTAAACTCTCACGTCCTTGTTCATCTTTATTATAAAGCGCACATGTTCCTTCTGATATTTTGAAAAAAATAGCAGTTAGTAATGGTAATACACCTATTTTAACACCAAAAGGTTGTTTGCTAAAATGAGTATAAATATCATTTAAAACAACAGGTTCTTTAGAGCTCTTAATTAATTTTAAAAACTCTTCGTATAGGATCTTTAAACTACTGTTTTTGCAGTTTTTGATTGAAAATTCATAGTCCTCGCCTTTTTTAACATGAAGATTATTAGTTTTAATTAATGATAAATAGATACCAAATTCAGATGGGTGACCTTCCATACCAAGATTTTTAAGATGGCTTGAGTTAAATATTTTTTGAATAAGACTGGTTGCTCCACCCATAGACATTGAGGATAATTTATCTCTAACAACTAGTTCATTTTGAATGATAGGTGTTGCATGAAATACTTTATCACTAACTGTTGAAGCTATAGATGATAAGTTGCTCATCTCTATTTTTTTATTGTTAAATACCCAATTGGCATTTTCAAAATTTAAATATAGTGAGTTAAATAATAAGTTTTGGTAAGCAGATAATCTTCCATTTAATTCTTTCTTAGCAATAGCATCTCCCTCAATAGCAAGCACTGTAGATTTAACACGTTTTAAGGCTGCAATCTCTAATGCATGATTAAAGAATTCTAGATAGGTTATAGAACTTCCAATAATAACCGGTTTTGGAAACTTAATCTTAGATAATTCTAAAATCTTATTATCAAATTCCTTTTGATTGTCTTCTTTAGTTTTACATAAAAAAACAAATGCCCCCGCACTAACATTTGAAATATCTAGTCTAACAATTTCTTCAACTACTTTCTTAACACTCGTTAATACTAAACAAAATCTTTGAAATATTCTTTGCGTTCCCGTTTCATGAAAGTGTCTTTTAGCAACAACGGGCTGTAAATTTGGAAGTTCTGATAAAATGATATCATAATCATCCATAATTTTAGATTTATTAAGTTGTGTTACCTCTTCAAGATTTATGTCAGAACCAGAAAATAATGCATAGGCATCTTTAAACTTTCTAAAGACAATTATTTTTTTGTCTTCTAAGTTTTTTAATATTTTTGATAACTTGTTATCATTAATATCAAGGCAATTACTAAGAATAGTTTTTGATGCAAATAAAGAAATATTCTTTCCAAATAAATCTATTAATGCAATTGCTTTAGTAATCTTTATTACCTCATTATCATCTAACGACTCTGCTCTTCTAATTGAATCTGATGCTTCCGACCATGCTTGAGAAATATTTGATACTAAAATACTTGGCTCTAGGTTTACTTGTAAATAATCAAATAGTTTATCAAGAGTATATAGTTCATTTTTAATTTCTGAATTTTGTAAGAAATATAAAAAGCCATTAGGTTCACCTGAACTTAAAAAACTAAAAATACTTCTTTCGTTTTGACCAAATCGTTGTCTTGAAATTGGATTTAACAATAGAGTTACTAATGGATGAATTGGATTACATTTTGCTAAAATATCAGCATAACTTTTGTTAGCTTTGTTGTTAATTGTTTTAATAATATTGTTAGCAAGAACGGTAAATTGCTTATCTTCTTTCTTTTGCTTAATTGCTTTTGAAATAAGGTGAGCTGTTTCTTCAGAGTTAATTGAAAAAGGAATATCTTCAAATCTACCTTGAATTTTTTGCCAATCCTCTTGTACTGATCGACCAAGACTTGAGGCATACTCTTCAAAGGGTTGGTGTAATATGCCAATAAATACAGGATCAGCTTCATTATTAAGTCTTAAGTTAGAGAAATTCTCTGCTATTTCTTGGAATAGATTTAAATCAGAGCCTACACTCGATGCAAAATCTAAAAACTTACCCATTTCATCTACCATTAAGATCAAACCGTGGTCTTTCTTATGAAGTTCAATGGATAGATTTTTTAAGCTTTTAATGACCCCTGCTACAGTTTTTTTAGTCTTTGTTTTAAGAGATGGAGGAATTCCTTTTGATATCCAGTTCTCTTCAACAGACAAATCAATCTGCTCAGCAATACTTTCAATTGGATCATTTTTTGAACCAATTACATTTAGCGTAAACCAACTCTTCTTATTAAGAAACACTCTAGAGAATAAATGTTTACTATTAAATTCCGTGATCTTCTCAGCTTGTTTTTTAATAGCTACATCTTTTGAAATTAAAGCTTTTAAAAATAATGCAAGTGAAGATTTACCCGTTCCATAAGGCCCTGTTAAAGTAAAACCAGATTGATTAGAATTAATTAACGAACTCGCTATTTGATTTAAAACTTTCTTACTCGTGTCATGAAAAATGAAGTGTTCTAAAAATTCTTTTGAAATTTTATTATCAATTCTTGCTGAACGTTGAAAGCTAGAGTTAATACTAACATTACTAAAGGATAACTGATCCATTAAGCAACCCTCTTATAACAGTTTTTTAATAATTGAACTTCAGATATCTTTTTAACTTTAGTGATTTGTCTTAAACCACCTGCTCCTCTGTTAAAGACAAAGTTTTTACCTTCATTTTCAAGTTTTTCTAAATATTCTTCCATAGATTTTTCATCAAGTTGAAAAACCTTTCCTGGAGAACCATAGTCATACATTAATTTTTCAAATGTAATAATTTGATTAGTTTGTTTTGACCAATAATCATTTAACGCATATTCAAATATTTTATCACTTAAGGTTAGTTTTGGTCCACGTTGGATCTCATATTCTCCTTTAGAATAAGCAGAAAAAATTAAACCAAGTTCAGCTAACGGACACTCAATACTATCCTCAGTTACTTCGCCTTTTTTATTTGAGAACGTATAAGTTCTCATAAAGCAATCTATGTCTCTTTTAATTGTATTAGCACTCATTCCACTCCATTTAGAAAATTTACCAACTGAAACAATATCACTTAGCAATTTATCTTTATTAATGACAATGGATTGGTGATAATTAAATATATAATACCAAGTAGTTAATGTCGGATCACTTGCTAACATCCAGTGTAGCAACCATAAAGTTTCTGATTTTTCTAGATAAGGATCAAAAGAATCTTCTTTAGAAAAAATCATCTTACCAAAGTCAGTTAGTTTGAATTCTTTGTCACATACTTTTGTAACAATACTCCAGTGTCGAATGGATTTAACCATATTTAAACCAACACCAAAATCAGCAATGGTTGTTAATTTATTTTGTTCAAATTCTTTGATCTTTTTTATATTGCCGTCTTCAACGTAGTGCACAAACTTAGTCAGCCACGCATAACGAAAAGGAAACGTGTCATGTCCTGAAAACTTCGGTTTATACTTGTTGTGTCCTAAGGGTCCTCTGAGCATAAATAATCTTATTCAAATTGGAGGATTCATTGATTGAATCACCAATTTGTAATATATACAGAATAACTAGAATTTTAACGTCAAAAACGTGTTTATTAACAACCTTTTTTGATTATAGTCAGTACTAAGAACAAAAATAAAACAGAATCGTAAGCAAAATGAGTAATAAAATCTATTTAGACTATCAAGCAACAACCCCCGTATCTAAGAAGACCTTAGATAAAATGTTACCTTTTTTCTCGGAGAATTTCGGTAATCCTCATTCAAACAATCATGAATTCGGTCGTAACGCTAATGACGCTATTGAAGAAGCAAGAGAGAATATTGCAGATTTAATTAATGCAAATAAAACTGAAGTAATTTTTACCTCAGGTGCTACTGAAAGTAATAATCTAGCCATCAAAAGTATAGCGCGAAACTATTTTGAAAAAGATTGTCAGGTTATAACAGTTAAGACAGAGCATAAGTGTGTTCTTGAAAGCTGTCATGAGTTAGAACAAGAAGGTCTTAGCGTTCACTATCTAGAAGTTGATGAAGATGGTTTAATTGATCTTAATGAATTAGAAGAATTACTAAAACAAAAAAAATCCTTAGTATCAATTATGCATGCTAATAACGAGATAGGAGTATTGCATCCTAT